>DATDSS010000032.1:0-3624 GCA_035291245.1 Alphaproteobacteria bacterium
TTAAGGGCTTCTGACTTTTTTAAGGTCAAAAGAATTGAAAAAACCAACACAGGGCAAGACGAAGGTTTGTTATTTAAGTGGTTTAAAAGCTCAACAAACGGGGAAAAAGACATCCAAAAACAGTTTGTTTCTTTTTCTAGCTTTATACCACCTCAAGACTTTGCTTATGTCACAGTAAATGGAACTTTAAAAGAAATTAAGTGGAAGATTCATCAAGATTTAGACATTACCGTTTTAAAAGACGGCTCCATGACAGTAAAAGGCTTGAGAGAATCCTTAGAGCCAACCTATTTTTCCAGTTCAAATACTCTTTACCTTGAAAATTTTAAGTCAAAGACCTTGTATGCAAAAGCAAAAACCATCAAGAGCTCAAAGTATATGGGGGTAGAAAACGCTATTTTCAAGTTAAAACAGGATGAAAATTTTTACGAAACTACAGGCGAAAGCACCTTTGAAACGTTAAAGATTTTAAAAGGAAAATTATCCAATTCAAAGACGTTTACGTGTTCAAAAGAGCTTTTTGTTAAAAAAATCATCAACAAAAAAGAGGGATTTTGTCACCTTAAAAATAGTGTAAGGACCGATGATGTTGAAAATTATGGAACGTGTTTATTAGAGCAAGCATATTTAAAAGGAATAAATGATCAGTATGGCCATATTAAGAACTTTGTGAATACGGGGAGTTTAACAGTTGAAAACGGTTCTTTGACTGTAAGTCAATTTTTCAATGAAAAAGACGCAACAACAAATTTTAAAAACAGTCATCACTTTAGTTTTGGAACGTTCAGTAATAAAGGCCTTTTAACCTTATTAAACTCAAATTTACGTCTTGTTTCTTTAAAGGAAAATACGGGCGTTATAACGCTTTTAGGAGATAACTGGAGTGTTGGGTATTTTGAAAGTAGAGATTCTAAAAAGAATAATTTTTCTTTACATAAAGACTACACCTATGACTTAGGAAAAATTTTTTCTGAAAAAGAGTTGTATTTTAGGGAGTTTTTAAGATTAAAAGGTGGGGATTTTTATGCACCAAAAATTGAGTTTTTTTTAAAAAATGTGAAAGAATTTTATACAAAACAAGACTTTTGCAAAAAGTGGTTAAAAACAGCGACAGGCGGCTATTTATTTCCTTTCCAGCTTCAACAAATTAGGAAAAATCTTACTGTTTTAGAACCTTGCACGCAAGGGGAGGCTCAATACAAAACGTATCTTGAGAAGGAAAAATCTAAATTAAGTGCACAAACTAAAAAGTATTTAGAGTTTCAAAAAGTTGTTTTTCCAATTTTTACAAATGCCTCAAGCACCACGGCTTTGATTCAAACTTACAATACCTTTATTAAAACCCTAGACGACGCTATTGAAAAAATTGGGAAATACAGCCTTGAAAAGATTACTCCAGACACGCTTGATCCCCTAGGTTTTATCGAAAAACACCTTTTTGCCTCTGAGCTTTTAATGCTAAACGCTGAGGAAGATTTTGAACTTACGCGGGACTTAGACCTAGGGGCAACGGATGTCTTTTTAAATGCACCTTCTTTTAACAACCCAGAGTTTATCTTTAAAACAAAAAGCTTCAAAGGACGATTTAAAGAGCTCTTTAAGGTGGGGCACTCCAATGAGAAGCTAGGCCTTGTAGCAACTTGTCAAGGCGAGATGGACGTTGAAGCGGATGAAATTGACGCTAGATATGGCAAGATTTTCTCACGTGGTAAAGGTAGGCTTATCTCTTTAGTAAAAGATTTGCGGGTGGGGGATTATGTTGAAGGACAAGAAGAAAGTATGACGCCGGGAAGCTACCCTGGTAGCAATGCCACATTCTTTAAAAAGCGCTCAACAAATGGTTCTTTTGTGATTAGCAATAATGAGTTGTACTTATACGGTCCAAATACCCAAATAAATTACACAACCATTCACGGCGGATCAACTACTGTACAGTCGTTAGTCGAAAACCAAATTGTCAGTTCAAATGTTAGCTCAGGCCAAAATATTATTTTTAAAGGAAAAAAAACGCATATCACAAGAGGCGCGCAACACGAGTGCAGCGCCTACTGTATGACGCCAAGCAATCGTAGTCATTCAATTGTTATATCTTTTGAACTCAGCCCAGAAAGTATTGTCCAATCTTTGAATAATATTTATTTTGAGTGCGCCCAAAACATCATAGAAGCTAGCTCTATTTTATCCACCAATAGTATTTACCAAGACTCAAACATAATTGCATCAAAAGACCAAGAATATAAGGACGTACCTGGAGTTTTCGAACTCAAAACAAGACCGTGTAAAGATGATCATAGTCGCTGTGGCAGTCCTTGTAGTAAAAGAACGAGCTGTGGTCATACACCAGCCTACGTTAAAGCTGGCAGCGAGGTTTGTGTCAACACAGGTGCGGTGGTCTTACAAGGCGGCGCCAATGCTTTGAAACTAACCTTACGCGGTAAGACTTTGTCGATGGATGACTCTAATCAAGTTCACTATGACCCAGAATTTTCACAATCCAACATCATCATTGATCTCATAGAAGTTTCAAAAGAACTCTACAAGAATAACGGATTTTTTCATGCCTTAGACGATGGAAGAGTTGTAACTGAGCACGAATTAAGTGGTGGGTACCTTCCTGGTCAAATAACGCTTCTTCAATCTGATATACCTGGTTTAAATCCTTCTTCTTTTTCAAATCCTACAGCTGATCAGTTACTTATCCATGGGCTACCTTTTGAATTTTTAATGCAAAAGGTCATGAGTGATTACCTTGGTAAACTTCACAAAGATGGTTATACAGGTCGCGATCTTTTAAATTTATTTCATAAAAATACTAAAGAAGAGCTATTAAGAGCAAGAGCGAGAAGAGCTGAATTTAAAAGCCCGTATTCTCTTGAGTATCAACGAAAACTCCAAGAGGAAAATACTGATCTCTTAACGGAAGAAGATTTACAATACGCAATTAAGAGTTGTATTACCTATGAAGCAAAGAAAATCAACGACCAAGTTATGCTTGGGGCTAAGCTTATCTTGGCTCCAAACGATATCAATATCTTTAATACAGTAAACGATATTGTCTCAACCCTTGATTTAGATATTAAGTCGGATGAAACCCAAGAAATCGTTAATAAGCGTTTAGTAAGTGAATCTTCAGTCAATGTTTTAGGTGGGAAAGACCAATTCTTTAAAGACTCTACTATCTTAGGAAAGAAAAAAGTAAACCTGAAATCTCAAGGCGGTCAAAAGTTCGAAAAAACCACTATCCAAGGAACAGGAGAAGGGGCGCAAGTTGAAATACACGCAAACGACAATCAAGATTTTAAGCAAACCAACGTTTCTTCAATCGGAACATCAGACATCTCTTCTCAAAAAGATCAGACCTATGAAGAGTCCACTATTAGTGGCGATGAGGGTTTAAAATCTCATGCACAAGGTTCTTTTAAATCGATTTTAAATAAAACAACTCACGTTTATGACGATGGTGCCAACCGCTCTGTTACACAAAAAGCAGGCCAAAAGAATCGTTTTTCTTCCAAAAACGGTAATGTGGACCTAATGGGTAAAAAGCATTACGAACAAACTGCTACGATTTTAGAGGCGGGCAAAGATATCCTTCGAGGGTCCACAGATGGTGATACAGATATC
>DATDSS010000033.1:0-2985 GCA_035291245.1 Alphaproteobacteria bacterium
ACTTAAAAGGATTTTTTTAGCTTCATAAACAATTTCTTTTTCAGAAGAGACTTTTGAGCCTTTTTCCATAATGGTTTGGTTTTTGGCACGATTAAAAACACCAAGTCCCCCAACAGTTGTGCTTGACACATGCTCATAAGATGTAGAACTTTCAGTTGTGGTTTTTGAATTTCCCATCCAGTTTCTTTTGGAAGTGGTTGTGGTAGTCGTTGTTTTTAAGGTTTCATCTTTGATTAAAATCTCACCTTGTTCACTTTCACGACTCACGTATCCCTTGGGAGCAATCGTGTCAGCAGCCGTTTCGTTAATAGCACCTTTAGCCTTTTTTATGATGCTGCCATTTTTTGAGATCACTTGCATCTTTGGCATCAAGTGTTCTTTGGTTTGCACCGTATTTTTATCCAATTGAGCTTGAGTTGTGTACTTACCAGTTACAAAATTTAAGTCTTCTTCAAGAGATTCAAGCGTAATATCGCCCCCACTAATAATCCTTGAGTTTTTATGGGTTTGAGAGCCTTGGGTTGTAATCGTAGTTGAAAGATCTGAAACAATGTCTCCTACTTGGGTATACGTATTAATATCGGTTGGGTTTAACACTAAGGTCGCAGCCAAGCGCACCTGACCTGCAATTTCTTTGGCCATATAGGTGATAAAGCTTTTAGTAGCGGCTTTTAAGTCCGATTCTGTTAAAAGCTGTGAGTTTTCACTTGTCTCTTTTGAAGTAGGATCTTGAAGTTGTGCCCTACTTGCTCTTGCGTCATTTAAAACATCACCGGCATTGTTGTGAAGAAGGCTTAAAAGATTACGACCAGTAACGCCTTTAATATTAAGTTTCCCTAAATAATCAGCCAACACATTTTGAAATAGAAATTCCAAAGGAACGCCGTGGATAAAAAACGATTCGGGGTTGTTAGGATCAAGGCCTGCAAAACCGCCAGGAAAATTTGTTGGACCTGCAGTTGGACTAGAAGTTGGACTAGAAGTTGGACGCGTTAAAACCATTTGATTGGGACTTGGCGCAAAACCGCCACTGATAGGTTGATCGGTGGCCAGCCTGCCGTCGTCTAAGGCCTTAATAAATCCTTCTTTGCTAAAATAGTTTTTAATGAGCTCTTGCATATCCAAAACCAGATTCACTTGAGGCGTTGAGTCATCACGGTGTAAGTTAGGGTTATTGGTAATGAGGGTATTTGCGTTAATTTTTACAGTATAGCCATGAATTCCACCTTCTAATGTAACGGCTCCTGTGTTAACTGTAATAGCTTCACCAGCTTGGATTTTAGCGGGGGTATAGCCACAGCTTGTTCTGCCGCTGCAAATGTTACCGCAACCGCTATGGTTATCTTGGCAAGCCCTGGTTAAAAGCTCAAAAGAACTACTTGCGCTAAACTTTTTATCTTTTGACGCAATAATATTTTTTCTCTGATAAATGGAGTTGCTTGCTAAAAGGGTGCTAACTTCAACTGTGACATTTAAAGATTCAAAATGCACGTCAGTTAAAGATTGAACTATACTTTCAGGGCTTATTTCATGGGAACGAACAACAGAATACGAATGGCTAGCATTTGAACAACCGTGCCTAAAAACATGTTGTTCATCTCTGGTGATATGTGTTTTAAGGCCTCTAAAAAAGAGTTGGTTTTGAGAAAGAACCGTGGAACTTACAACGTTGACTTTTCCAGTTGCTGAAGCATTAAAATTCACCTTCTTTCCAAAAATAGAGGCGTAGTTTAGATGAATGTTTGGACCAAAAATCTCTAAATCACCGTCACTACTTAATTGAGCGTTGTTCGTAGACCTCGATTTGTAAGGAGCGCTTTCAGGTCCTGCATAACATTGAGGACCTTCCACATAATCCCCTACCCTCAAATCTTTTACTAAAGAGACAAGCCTACCTTTCCCCCGCGCAAAAATCTTGCCGTACCGGTTGTCTACCTCATCAGATTCAACGTCAAGACCTCCTTGACACGTTGCAACAGTCCCCATCTTTTCGTTGGAATTTCCCACTTTAAAAAGCTTTTTAAACCGCCCTTTGAAGCTTTTTGTTTTAAAGATAAACTCAGGATTCGTAAAAGAAGGTGCAGTTAAAAAGACGTTGTTGTTACTAAAATCCAAATCCCGCGTAAGCTCAAAATCCTCTTGCACGTTTAGCGTTAAAAGCTCAGAAGCAAAAAGGTGTTTTTCGATAAAATCCAGTAGATCGATTGTGTCTAGCGTGATTTTTTCTTTAGTATAAATTTCATTGATTTTTAAAATAATGTCATCCAATTTTTGGATAAACGTGTTGTAAGCTTGCGCAACGCTTAAGTCAAAACCATATAAACCTGGCCTAAAATCAGGAAAAGCTATACCTTGTTCTTTGAGATAGCCTCTAACTTCTCCATCAGCTTCTATTTTCGAGAGCTTTTTAGCTAGAGTCTCCTTGAACTTTGAAATTCCCTGAGCTAATTTGAGGCGATCTTCAACCGGACTTAGTTCGCTTCTAATCCTCTTAAGTTCTTCAAGGGTTAAGGTTTTGGTCCCATGGGTTTTTAAAAATTTTAAATAAACATCTCGTTTGGGGTCATGCAAAAAAAACTCCATTTTTTGAGCATAAAAATCCCCCTTTAAAGGAGAAGACAAAACCATCTCGTTTTCAGTGATTATCTCACCAAAGTCGTTGGAATCCGTTGAAAAGTTGAAAAAGCCTGCTTCTTTTTCTGAACCCTTACTTTGAGAGATAACCCATTTCCCTCCTAAAAGCTTGATTTTACCTTTGTTTATAAGTTGTGAAATATGGAAATTAGCGTCTTTTAAAAACACCCTGTCTATATTTTCAAGATCTAGGAGGTTTAAGTATTTTCCTCCATAAAGTTGCAGTTGCTTATTATTAATGATCTTAAAAGGACTTAAATGGCAGTCTTTAATCAACACTTGCCCTTCATTTAAAAGCTCTTCTTGAAGGTCTAAGGCTGAGTTGTTAAAAATTCCCTTACCCTTATTTAT
>DATDSS010000034.1:0-5149 GCA_035291245.1 Alphaproteobacteria bacterium
CAGCAGTTTTAGGAGCCCTTCCTTTGGCGCTTGGAACAAGTATGGGGTATGAATTTAGAAAACCTATGGGAGTTTCTATCATTGGAGGGCTGTTGATCAGCCAACTTTTTACTTTGTATACGACGCCTGTTATTTATTTGCTTTTTGAAAAATTAAAAAGTCTTGTGATACCTAAGAAAGAGGGAACGTTATGAAAAAAATTGCTTACATTTTTACTCTAATTCTTTTAAATGCCTGCAATCTTAGCCCTGTGTATGAAAAGCCAACTGTTGAGATACCTCGGAGCTTTAAGGAAGGCACCGTTACGTGGAAGGGGGCTACTCCTAAGGATTTTGAAAACCGCGCAAACTGGTGGGAATTGTTTCAAGACCCTATTTTAAATAATCTTCAACAAGACTTATTAAAAAATAACCACAGCATAGAACTAGCAAAAGCACAGTATCTTGAATCTTTAGAAGTTGTAAAAGAAGCAAAAGGCTCTTATTTTCCAACACTTAACCTAACGACTGCAGATACCAGAGCAAAAACAATCAGCACTTCTAAAAAACCTTTCCCCGCAACTACAGCCAATAGTGCAACAGTTTCGTTTCAAACAAGTTGGGAGCCAGATTTTTGGGGAAGTGTCCAAAATAGCGTCTCTCAAGGTCAAGCAAATGCTGAGTCTAATCTTGCACAAATTGCACTATCTAGGGTTTCTGCTCAAGCAAGTCTTGCTCAGTATTATTTTCAGCTTAGAATTTTAGATGAAATACAAGAAGTGTGGGATGAGGTCTTAAAAACTTATGACCAATATCTGGCTTTTCGAACAAATAGCTTAGCTCATGGGGTTGTATCTCCTGCAGAGTTTTTTCAAGCAAAAGCCCAACAAGATTCAGCTAGGCTTCAAGCTACTGATAATACTATTGCAAGAGCACAGTATGAACATGCTATTGCTGTGCTTTTAGGAATAAATCCCTCTGCTTTTTCTATTAAAAGAGAAAAATCTTCTTATGTCATTCCAAGAGTTCCAACAGTTATTCCTTCTGATTTATTGCAACGCCGCCCGGATATTGCAAAAGCTGAAAGATTTATGGCCTCTGCTAACGCTCAAATTGGAATTAATAAAGCGGCCTATTTTCCAAGTGTTAGCTTGTCAGGATCAAGGGGGGCCCAACTTGCAAGTTTTTCTCAGCTTTTTACCAGTCCAAACCTAGTCTGGTCTTTAGGGCTTCAATTAACGCAATCAATCTTTCAAGGTGGAAAACAACTTTCTCAAGTGAGAGCCTCTAACCAAGCGTACAAACAACAAGTGGCTTCTTATAAACAAACCGTCTTAACAGCTTTTCAAGAGGTAGAAGATGCCCTTGTTACTGTTAAAATTTTGGACGAAGAAGCCGTTTTCCAAGATGGTGCTTTAAATGCCACAGAAAGACAAGGAAGTATTATTAAAAATCAATATACAGCAGGAACGGCTTCTCAAGCTGATATTGCAACCTCCCTTTTTAATGTTTACACCACAAGACAGTCAGCCCTAACCTTAAAAGGAAAAAGACTTCAAGCAGCTGTAACTTTGATTAAAGTCTTAGGCGGAGGGTGGAATGGTCTTGAACAAGAGGAAAAAACTCAAGAAAAGACTTTGAGTGGGGAGGGGAGCGCTACTAAGTAAGAATCTATTAAAGATGATTAAACGAGGCTTTTAAAATCTCTAAAATCTTTTTTGCGCTATCTGTTGCAGGCGATAAATAGGGATTTTGAATATAACCTTTTTCTTCAAGTTTTCCCCATTGCCATGCAGACATACTTTTTACTAATCTTAGATGGCCCTCATTTTGATCAAGTATTTGTGAAATTTCAATAAAAAAATAAATAAAATTTCTAGATCTTCATAAAAGCCAAATTTTTTGAAAGTTAAGTATATATTCACCCTTTTAGGTACAAAAATATCACACTTTTTAAAAAATTAATTTTTTGTTAATAAATTTTTGGCGCAAAGACTTGTGTCAAGATTCTTTTTTCATGTCAAGAGAAAAAACAACATATTGACATCAACATACCCCTTTGTACTATATGTAGTATACAAGCCAAATTATTTGTGCCAAAAATTTTAGGGGGTCTTTGATGAAAACGTCAGCTTATGATTTCGATGAAAATGGTCATCTCAAGCCAATTGAAAAGACAAAAAACGTTCTTCCTTTTTCAAAAGCTTCAAAGCCTCTTGATGTTAAAAGGCCTAACGTTGATCAGCTAAGCTTGGATGACAGCAGAGACGCTCTTTTAACTGATTTTGGTAAAGAAACTTTAAAAGATCGCTATCTTCTTGATGGAGAAACCTTCCAAGGGATGTTTGCACGTGTTGCTTGCGCTTATGCAGATGACGTAAATCACGCTCAACGCCTTTATGACTATATTTCAAAGCTTTGGTTTATGCCTGCAACACCCATTTTATCTAATGGTGGAGCTAAAAGAGGGCTTCCAATTTCTTGTTTTTTAAACACTGTTGGAGATAGCCTTGAAGAAATCGTTGAAACATGGAATGAAAATGTTCTTTTAAGCTCAAAAGGTGGTGGTATTGGTACCTATTGGGGCTTTGTTAGAAGTATTGGAGAAAAAGTTTCAAGAGCAGGAAAAACCTCTGGTATTATACCCTTCATCAGGGTCATGGATTCTTTGACTCTTGCAATTGCTCAAGGCTCTTTAAGAAGAGGGGCTGCTGCTGTTTACTTAGATGTTCACCACCCAGAAATTGAAGAATTCTTAGAGATCAGAAAAACCAGTGGCGACTTTAACAGAAAAAGCTTAAACCTTCACCACGGTATTAACATCACTGATGCTTTTATGGAAGCTGTTAGAAATGATGAAGAGTTCCCTTTACTTAGCCCACACACAAAAGAAGAAATTAAACGTGTGAATGCAAGACAGCTTTTTCAAAAAATTTTAGAAATGCGTATTCAAACAGGCGAACCTTACTTGGTTTTTAGTGACACCGTTAACAAAAGTCTTGCAAAACACCAAAGAGATCTTGGGCTTAAGGTTTACATGAGCAATTTATGTTCAGAAATTTTTCTTCCCACAGGTAAAGACCACTTAGGAAATGAAAGGACAGCTGTTTGTTGTTTGTCCTCTTTAAACGCACAAACATGGGATGAATGGCACACTCACCCAACCCTTATAGAAGATATTTTACGCTTTTTAGATAATGTTTTAGACGAGTTTATTAAAAATGCCCCAGAAGGTATGAGCCGTGCTGTTTACTCAGCCATGAGGGAACGTTCTGTTGGTCTAGGGCTTATGGGACTACACTCGTTTTTACAAGAAAAAGGCGTTCCCTTTGAAAGTGCTTTGGCTAAAAGCTGGAATTTTAAGATATTTAGCCATATGAGAAAACAAGCAGACGCGGCGTCTGTTTTACTAGCTGCTGAAAAAGGTGCTTGTGAAGATGCCAAAGAACGAGGCGTTCAAGCTAGATTTAGTCACAAACTTGCAATTGCTCCAACAGCTTCTATAAGTGTTATTTGTGGGGGGGCTTCTGCTGGGATTGAACCTATTCCAGCAAACGTTTATAATCACAAGACTTTATCTGGAAACTTTATTGTAAAAAATAAACTTTTAGAAAAGCTACTGGAAGAAAAAGATTTAAATACTGATACGATTTGGCACTCTATTATTGAAAAAGAAGGCTCTGTCCAACACCTAGATTGCCTTACCCAAGAAGAAAAAGATGTTTTTAAAACAGCCTTTGAAATTGATCAACGCTGGATTATTGAGCTTGCTGGTGACAGAGCCCCCCTTATTTGCCAAGGTCAATCTGTTAACCTCTTTTTAAGTGCTGATGTAAACAAGTGGGATTTACTGATGTTACACTGGAGTGCTTGGGAAAAAGGTGTAAAAAGCCTTTATTACTGTAGATCAAAATCTGTTCAACGCGCTGAATTTGTAGGAGAAAAATCTGTAAAAGATAAAACACCTACGTTAAAGACAACCAATTACGAGGAATGCTTAGCATGTCAGTAAACTACGCTTTATGTAACCCCCTTGACTTGCAAGGAAAAGGAGTGGTAAGCCTTTTAGAAACCACGGGAAGTTACAGTATTAGCCGTTATCCATGGGCCTATGAAGCGTGGAAGCGCCAACAACAAATCCACTGGATGGGGGAAGAAATCCCTCTTGGTGAAGACATTAAAGACTGGAACAGTACAAAGCTATCGGAGTCTGAAAGAAACCTCTTAACCCAGATTTTCCGCTTTTTTACACAGTCGGATGTTGAGGTCAGCGATAACTACTTTAAGCGCTATATCCCTATTTTTCAGCCGCTTGAAATTCAAATGATGATGGCAGCGTTCACGAATATGGAAACTATCCACATCGATGCCTATGCGCTCTTGCTTCAAACCATTGGTATGCCAGAAACAGAATTTAGAGCCTTTCACAAGTATGACTGTATGCGAGCCAAAGCTGACTATATGAAAAGCTTTGGAACAGGTACGTGTGCAGACGTTGCAAGGACACTTGCCATGTTTGGAGCTTTCACAGAAGGTATGGCTCTTTTTGCAAGTTTTGCTATGCTTTTAAACTTCCCTCGTTTTAATAAAATGAAGGGAATGGGGCAAATTGTTACCTGGTCTGTGAGGGATGAAAGTCTTCACTGTGAATCTATTATTAAACTGTACCATGAGTGGTGCAATGAAACAGGGTGCCTTAGTAAGGCCGTAGAAGACGACATCTTAGATGTTGCCCAAACCATGGTTGGTTTAGAAGACAATTTCATTGATCTTGCGTTTGAGATGGGAGAAATTCAAGGCATGAAAGCCCAAGACATCAAAGACTATGTACGCTATATTGCTGATTGGCGTTTAAGCCAACTAAAGCTTAAGCCTATGTATGGTTACTTTTCTTTAGAAAAAGGTGGAAACTATGGCCAAGGAAAAGCTCATCCTCTTCCGTGGCTTGCGTCTATGTTAAATGGTGTGGAGCACGCAAACTTTTTTGAAACCCGTGCCACTGAATATTCAAAAGCAGCAACCACCGGAGACTGGGAAGGCGAAGCAGGCGTTTGGAATGCTTTTAATGAAAGATTGAAAAGATTAGGCTGAACTTAAAAGTCCCTAAGCTAAAATAAATCTTGGAAAAGTTCTAAAAGCAGCATAGGCTTAAAAATGGATCTATAAAATCT
>DATDSS010000035.1:0-3049 GCA_035291245.1 Alphaproteobacteria bacterium
TAGAAGAAGTGCCTGATCAAGCACAGAGCCAAGCTCCCTTAAAACAAAAGACTTATGAGATGTTTGAAAGAGACGGCAAAAACCACTCTATCACGGGGTTTTGTGGGGAGTTTGATTTGCAAAAAGCAACGCTTATGGGCGATAATTTTACCCTTGAATCGCCCAAGGGCTATACGCTTGGAAGACTTATAAGGGATCAAAATAGGGATGTGTTTGCGACTTTTTTTAGTCATGCAAATTGTTCTGGTAGTCATAACTTGGGAGGAGATATCGCACTTTCAAAGTATGACCTTTTGGGCAAGGCTTACACAGGTGTTTATGATGGTAGGCATTTACTTATTTTGCCTTATCTCATTCGAAACGGTTCTTCTTTAAATTTTTTGAACAAAGGTCATTTTAAAGGGCCGCTAAACCACTACTGTGAGCTTGAAACAGAAGAGCTCATTTTAGAGAAGAAATCAACCTGTATCGCCAGTAAAACCACAACTAGGTCCTTAAAGATTGGAGATGTAGTGAACCTTACCATGGCAACAGGAGGAACGGGGACATGGTCGTATTATACGTACAACGGATCACGTATTGGAAATAGTACCCCCTCATGGTGTTTTTCGAATTCTGAACCTGCCGAATTTACGGTGAATGGTTCCACATCTGGATCTGGTTCTATAGATAACATAGCAAGCGTGTTTTATAGTAACGCCATTGAACCAGGTTTTAAGTACTCTCAACAAGATTTTAAATCTCCCTTATTCCAACAAGTTATAGGAGATACCTCCCACACAAGAGAATCTCTGAAACAGGCAAAACATAGAGAAATTGGATGTGGTGGGGAGCCAGATTATCCTTCAAATGTAACGCGTCCGACAAATTCCTATGGTTCAAATGGTTGTAGTGTTTACGGCGTCGGTTTCCTTGTTGCTACCAACAACTTCGCTGGCGCACAACAAATCTTCAAAGCCTCCAACAGTTCTCCTCATCAAAAGCTTCAAAACGCCAGTGGGGGCTTAGTAAGTCTTGAAGGAAACACAACCACGCCAACGCTTATTTTGATTAAAAAGCCTGAAACGACGCTGGCTATTGGATCAAAAGGGGCTCAAACAGTTACGTTTGAATCACCCAGGAGTGATTTTGGTACGAGCACCCAAACACTTAACACAAATTTGTTTAAAATTAATGACCTGTCACGGTTCCTGCAGCCTTCTAATCCTACTTCTCTTTTTGGGAGCGCCCAAAGCCCACAAAGCCCTCTTAACCCCGATCCAACGACGCCCACGTTTATCCCAGAAGACATCTTCACCATAAATCGCTATTACTTTAAAGTAACAAGCCGCTATGAACATACAACTCTTCAAGATCAAGAGTTTTATAACCAAGTAGAGCCCTTTTTAGTTATTGAAAAAAACCAAGATGCCGATACCGTCACGTACGAAAAACCCCCTGTGGCGGGTCTTAGGTTTTTTGCACATCAACCAAATCAACTTTTAAAATGGGTGCAAGAGGAAACTCAAAAAAAGCTTAAAAGAGGGCATCTCTATCCGTATGAATCCATGGATTTAGAAGTTGTCAAAAAGCTTCACAAAAACGGGTTTGACTTTTTGCTTAAAAACGAAACGTCCACAGCGCTCGTGGATCCAACGACTTTTAAAGAACGCCTTAGCGATCCTATTTTGTTTTATCAAGAAGCAGAAGAAAATGGGGTCGTACTTTACACGCCCGTTCTTTATTTTCCGCCAAAGTGGATTTTAGAAAGTGCACTTGGTCTTAATACCCAGCAGCTTTTGATCTTATCCTCTGAGATGAGCATAAGAGAAATGGCAAACACCATCATGCAGCACAACCCAAAGCTTTTAGACGGTTTTGTAAAAAGTATTCAAAGCTCGCCTGAGATGATGTTGCAATTAGAACAAGAAGAAAAACCCTTAAGCGCCAGTGATGTCAACATCGATAGGAGTGAGCCTTGGCAAGTAGAAGGAGAAGACCTTCTTTTTAATGAATATTACACCTCGGCCCTTAATAACGAATGCGGCTTTAAATCCCTGGGGTTTGGGGATAAAGCTCAAACTATTAGCTTTTTAAAAGAGGCCTTAAGTATTTCAAAAGGCACAAACCTTTATGACGAGCTTTTTTCTCTTATTGTGACTGAACTAAAGACGGATCAACAAAGAGATCCCATTTTTAAACGTTTTTCCAATACCCCTGAAGGTATTGAAAAGTACTTAGATTACATTTTAACAACGCCTTACATGCTGAATTTTGAGCAGCATTTACAAGGCCTTACGCCGTATGGCCTTTTAGATGCTCTTGCTCTTATTTTAAACAAGAACGTTAAAATCTATGAGCCTACGCACGAAGGATCTAAAAAACTCGTTCTCACTCACACGTTTATAGCCAATCCTTCTTTGCCAACTGTTTTTCAAAACATGATTTATAGAGGGCTTCACTTTAATACAGCTGTTGAAACGACCTTAAAAGCCCAAAACACCCAAGCCCTTCAAAGGGAAGCTGACTTCTTAAACGAGTTAAAGATGTCTTTAACAAGCCCGCTTTCAAACACATCACAGGCACAACAATCTCTTGGAAGCGTTATCTTTCAAGGGCAAAACAAAGCTGACACAGGCATCATCTTTACAGAAGGGGATGTGATTAATCATGGCTCTCTTTATGGTGTTGACTGGTTTGTTAGGTCTTCTTCAAACATCCTTTTAGAGTCCCTCAAAAGACGCTTAGGGGATTCTTGTAATTACCGCGAAGAAGTGTACTCTCAAGCAAGCATGGAAATGAGCAAAACTTTAACGCTTATTGCCCTTGGGAAAATTGTCATGCATGGCGCTAAGACTTTTTCAGGAGAGCTCACCTCCCTTTATGCGCTATCGGGCCTTCTTGATATGCCCTTAGATCTCTTAGAACAACAGATGTACTCTTGGTACAATGATGATGAAGAAGGCACCACCACCATCAAAAAGCTAAGAAAACATCAAAGCCACCACAGTGGTAACGGGAGCTTTAAGTCTTTTAGTGGGGGCGGCACGGATTTGGTTTCTTCCCTCTT
>DATDSS010000036.1:0-3840 GCA_035291245.1 Alphaproteobacteria bacterium
CCATGTATGCGTGTGATACCGATGACAAGTGCTTAAATCCAACAAAACTTACAAAAACTTTTGCAATTGACAGCAGTTTTAAATCAAAAGTCCAAAAAATCTTAAGCGAAATGGTTGATAAAATTTATGATGAAACCGCCCTTTCAAACGAGGAGAAAAGCTTTTTAAACACGACTCGTCTTCCTGTTTATAAGATTTTAAATGTTTTGACGTCTTTTAAAAAAGGGGGAGGAGCCATTGATGTTCTGGAATACGCAGACGTCATTGCCATTGATATCGTCCTTAGCTACATCATGGAGTGCTTAGACACCGTTCATCAAAATTTAAGCACGTTAAAAACGTCTCAAGTGGATGACACGCAAATTAATAAATTTCAAAAAGATTTGATGATGGCAAGATCTCAAATTACTGAAAAAAGAACAGCTATTTTTCAACATTTATCAGCGGTTTTAAGCATGATTCAAAAAACTAAACAAGTGGAACAGAGCCTGCATGGGGCGTTTACCATGGCCGAAGAAAACTCATAAAAGCAAGCATATTAAAAAGAAGGGTTATTAAAATGGATTTTGTTATTTATTCCTTTGGAAGTGGTGAAGCCCTCACCCAAGTTTTTAATGCCATAGCTCTTGTGATTCATGGTGAAAATGGAAACATTTTAAACGGCATGATCAGGGTTGGCTCAGGCATTAGTTTGTCACTTGTTTTGGTGTCTTTGTTTCAAAACCAAAGCTTGATGCCCCTTCTTCAAAAGTGGCTTTTGCCTCTTTTTATAACCGTGAGCGGATTTTTTGTACCAACGACCACTGTTAACATAAAAGACTGCGTTTTTCCTTATCACGCAAGGGTTGCAAACGTTCCTTTGGGGTTGGGGCTCACTGCTAGTTTCTTTTCTCACCTCTCTTACAATTTTACTAAAATTATTGAAAGCTCTTTTGCAAGTGTAGACGATCTTAGTTATCACAAAAGTGGCTCTATGTTTGCAAGTAATCTTATGAAGAGTGCTCAAAGTAGACGTATTACAGACGAAAATACGCTCTCAAACATGAGGGAATTTGTAGGCCAATGCGTGATTCCAATTAGCATGCGCGGCAACAAATACACAACCCATGACCTTAAAAACTCCCCAGATGTGTGGGGGCTTATTAAAGAACATGCTTCAAGTGCTACCATGGTGTCTTATAAAGAGCCCCCTTTAAAAGCTGAAATCATTACGTGTAAGGAGGCAGCTGAAAAGCTTGATAAAAAACTAAACGTAGAGGTCTCCAAGTCTTTTAGCTTTTTACAAACGAAATTTTTTGGAGGAGCTCCAGGTAGCAAAATGCTTGGAAGCACTATAAAAAATCTTCTTCCCAGTGCTGTTGAAAAGCTAAGTAGTATTTCAAATGCGTCTGCTCAAGAGCTCATGCGTCAAATGATTATGGTGCCAACTATTGTGGAAGAATCTGATAACATCTCCGTTTCTATGGGAAATGCCTCAAAGCTTGCAGCGCGCAGGGCTTATCTTGGTCAACAATCAGCTTGGATGACTTATGGAGAAATGGCAAAAGATCTGTACCCAACTTTAAAAGCAGTCTTAGAATCCCTTTTATATGTCTTATTTATTTTCTTAATTCCGGTCTCTTTAATACAGATGGGTTTTACAGCAGCGTTTCAGTGGATACGCCTTATCATGTGGGTTAATCTTTGGCCTCCTTTGTATGCTGTCATTAATGCCATGTCCACATACAAAGCAGCCTCTGGGATAAGTCTTCTTTCTGAAAATGGGGTTACAATTGCCAATTCCGCAGCTGTTATGAGTATTAATTCTGAATGGGTGGCAACGTGTGGGTATTTAAGTTTGATTGGAATTCCAACACTTTCTTGGGCAATTGTGAGTGGTGCTCAAATGGCAATTACCAATTTAGCTGGAAACTTAACAGGGGCTACTCAAGGGTTTGCAACAAGTGCAGCAAATGAAGCATTAACTGGCAATTATTCCTACGGCAATGTTCAAGCACTAAATACAAGTGCAAACATGCATTCACGAGGTCAATCAAATTTCAGTCCAAGCTTTAGTGCGGGATCCTTTAGGTCGAGCGATGGTCACGTTGATCAAACGCTTAGCGGTGATGGCACCATGATTGCCAATGTGGCGCGGTCTAATTTACCAACAAGCGTTAATATCGCAGATAGTATGACAGGGTCTCTCAGTGATCAATATAATAGCGCTTTAACAGCTTCCAATACGCAATCTGAAGCGTCTTCTCAAAGCCTGATGAGTGCTTATAGAAGTGCTATTGATAAAGGATTTCATGAAAATCAAAACCGTTCCATGAGCGATGGTTACAGTCATGGCGATACTTATGCCACCCAAGATTCCTTTGGAAAGACAGCTTCTGCTGTGGAGAAATTTGCAAAAGATCACAACATCTCTAACCAAGATGCAACGATGATTATCGCAGGAGTAAATGCAGGTCTTGGAAAAGGAGCGTTACAAAAAATCGTAGGTATTAAAGCAGATACCCAAACAACAGCAAATGTTAGTGACGCCATTAGTCATGCAAAAGACTTCTCTGATCAACATCAATTGGGGAGCTCTCTTAACAAATCCGTAAGCGATGCAAGGGATCTACGTTTTACTGAAACCGATGATGAATCAAGACGTTATAGCCAAAGCATTGCAAGCAGTATGGACGAGTCTGACTCCTTTAGGAGAGAATCTGCAAAAAGCCTAAGTAGAGCTGATAGTCTTTCTCATCAACTGTCTTATGTGAAGGCAAATTCCGCCACTATTAATAGAGATGCCACCCAAAACGTTTTGGAATACGTAGCAGCTCAACCTTATGCTGGTTCAAAAGGCTCTATGGGCATGAGGCAGGCTTTAAATCTTGCCGTTAATAAGCCAGAGCTTTTTGGAAAATACGCGGGTCGTTGGGTTTCTGAAAATAACGGATCTTTTGGAGGGGGAGGTCTTCCAAGTGAAGCAGCACTTGGTGCCTCTTACAACAATCAAGGAATTTCAAATTCTGTTGGAGAGTCTGCAAAACGCTATGAAAGCGCGCGAAATGAAGCAAAATTGTCAGACCTTAATTTGGATAAAGGTGACATTAAAATGCGTTATGAAGATCATAAGTTTACGACAGATCAGCAGTTGGAAATGCAAGAGCAACGTCTAAGAAGACAAGAAGAAGATCTTCGTAAAAATCATGCGCAGCAAGCTGATAGAAGTACGGTTATGAGGGCTGGGGAAAACGTTGGAAATAATATTGGATCAGTAACCAGTGCAGCCATAGATGCGGGCGGCGACCTTCTCAACAAGGTATTGAAAAAGGGCGGGGTGCAATCTCAATGACGAGGCCAATTATTTAAAGGGCTAAAAGGAGAGGTGTACCATGCATTACTTCCGGGAATATAAGGATTTGCGTAACTTAAATCAGGACAACGTGTATTATTGTTCTCATAATAAGGTTCCTTCACATCTCTATAGTGGAATTTCAAAAAAAGCCCAACTAAAGGAACAGACAAAAGAGAATACAAAAAGATGTGACCAGCAATTACAGTCTTTTGAATTCCAAAAATGGTATCTGGAAACGTTAGGCCAAAAGCAAGATAGAATAAAACCCCACCTAACAAAGGTGAGTAGGTCAAAAATCCTTTTTTCCTTGTTACCAACCAGTACTCTTTTAGTTCACTTGGGGAGATTTTATGAGTCTTTTTTAGCCATTTTTTGTGCTGCTTTTCAAAAGAATCAAAAGAATTTTCAAGCTTTAAAAAACGGTGATCGATCCAACAAAAAATTACTTTTAAAAAGCCGTATACAAATACAGGCGCAAAAAACAGTAACCCCTCATGAAAACGAGT
>DATDSS010000037.1:0-2971 GCA_035291245.1 Alphaproteobacteria bacterium
TGCTATATCCAAGTCAAAGACTGAGATACGCCGGGCTGAAAGTACCTTCAGCCTCATGAGGGCTTGAGCGGAGTGCTGGGAAACTAGCACGCTCCGTTCTTAGAGGAGTGGGCCACAGTAATGTGGTCTGCTTACTCGACATCCTGGAAATCTTAGGAACGAACACTTGTCTTTTATAAAGCCTTACTTTGAAGTTTTATAATCGTTGGTTATGTTTGAGAAAGGGACTTGAATACTTGTCCAAAATAACAGCCGTTTTATTTAAAAGGCCCACACTTAGAGTAAGTTTTAGAGTAAGTTATAGGCCCCCTTGTTTTTTTATTTTTTAAAACTTTCAATTACGTTCTTAAAAGTCTCAATTTCTTCTTTGGAGCTAAAGCAATTTGTCACAAAGCGGTAAAGGTCTTTGGTAACTTTTGTCCACGGATAAAAACCAACCCCAGACTCTTGTAGATGCGTAGCAAGTTGATTATCAAGCTTTATGAAAAGGGCATTAGATTGAACGGGATAATAAGCTTCATAAGCATGATTTTTAAAAATTTCTTCTAGCTCACGTGCAGCATTATTCGCATGCTGCGCATTTTTAAGCCAAAGACCGTCTTTAAAATAAGCCAAAAATTGAGCAGCGTAAAACCGAGCTTTAGAGTAAAGTTGTCCCACTGATTTTTGAGCATACTTTAAGTCCTGAGCTAGAGTTTCATCAAATACTATCAAAGCCTCAGCACTCATTGCACCATTTTTAGTAGCTCCTAAACTTAAAAGCTGCACTCCACTTTTCCAAGTCATTTCAGCAGGGGAACACCCCAAATAAGCCAAAGCGTTAGCAAATCTTGCGCCGTCCATATGAGTTTTAATTCCTCGCTCTAGTGCCCAGTTACAGGTTCTTGAAATCTCTTCTAGGCTATAGACGGTCCCACACTCAGTTGCTTGAGAAAGTGTCAAAGCTCGAGGAAGCGCCACATGTGGCTTCATACTCATGGCGTGCTCATAAACGTTTTGAAGTTTATCAAAGTCAATCTTCACGTCTTTTCCAGAAATTCCATAAAGCTTAGCTCCCCCTGTAAAGCGGTTAGGGGTGCTGCACTCATCATGAAGCACATGGGCTTCTTCTTGGCAAATTATTCCTTCATAAGGTCTAGCCATCAAAGAAAGAGCAAGAGCATTAGAAGCGCTTCCAGTAGCGGCAAAACAAAACCAAACTGGGGTTTCAAAAACTTCAAAAAGGCGGTTTTCTAATTCTTTTGTAACGTCATCATTTTCATAAGAGGGTTGATAACCAACATTGGCATCTATCATGGCTGTCATAATTTCAGGGCTAACCCCACAAATATTATCACTCTTAAAATTCATTTTATAATCCCTTTTACGACAAAAAAGTAATAGCATTTTTGATTAAAGCAATTTCCCTTGAAAGAGAAATTTGGCGATCTTTCATTTCATCGATCACTTCTTCTTTTGCTCTACTCATAAAATCAGTGTTATTTAAACGTGCTTCACAGGCATTCAAGTCTTTTTCAAGTTTCTTAAGGTCTTGTGAAAGTCTCTCTTTTTCTGTTTTTGGTTCAATTAAACCCTCTAAGCTTAAAGCATAAACATGTCCTTCGACAACTAGTTGAACGTCTGTTTTTTTAAGTTCCAAAAGCTCTAAGGTTTTGATGGACTCTAATCTTGCAAGTCTAAGAAGTACACTTTCAAACTCAGCTAAGAGCCCATGATTTCCAACTTGGATGAAAGGAACTTTTTCTTGAGGGGCTACTTTATACAAAGCCCTTAAAGACCTTACATTTTCAAGGACTTGGACAGCATGTTCAACGTCTCTAAAGGAGGTTTCAAACTCTTTTGGACACGTAAAATCTGGCCAAGAAGACTCTATCAGATGAGCGCTGTTATCCTTTGTAAAGTGTTGATAAAGCTCATCTGTGATAAAGGGCGTAAATGGATGAAAGAGTTTTAAGGCCTCAACAAACACGTAAATGGCTGTGTTTTTAGCTTCCAGTTTCAAATTTTCATCGTTTGATTGGAAAATGGGCTTTAAGAACTCTAAGTATATATCACAGTATGTTCCCCAAATGAAATGATAGAGCGCTTTGGAAGCTTCGTCAAAACGGTAAGAATCCAAGGATTTTTTAACTTCTAAGGAGACTTCTTGGAGTTTAATAAGAATCCATTGTTGAAGCGTATTTTGAACCTTTGAGGGATCAAAGTTTTTATCGTATTGGCATTCATAATGCTCTAAAAACTTAGCAGCATTCCAAATTTTTGTGGTGAAGTTTCTGGTCAGCTCCACACGAGATTTTCCAAGTTTCACATCTCTTCCAGGAACACACAAAAGGGACATGGTAAACCTTAAGGCGTCTGCTCCAAATTCATCAATGATCTCTAAGGGATTGATGACGTTTCCTTTAGATTTACTCATTTTGGCACCCTTTTCATCGCGAACAAGGGCATGGATATAAATGGTTTTAAAGGGAATTTCTTTCTTAAAGTAAAGTCCCATCATCATCATACGCGCTACCCAAAAGAAAATGATGTCAAAGCCAGTTACCAAAACAGACGTTGGGTAGAATTTTTTCAAATGATCGCAATCTTGCGGCCAGCCTAGTGTTGAAAAAGGCCAAAGAGCAGACGAAAACCACGTATCAAGAACATCTTCATCACGTGTTAAAACAACATCTTGACCAAGCTTTTGGCGAGCTTTTTCATAAGCTTCTTTTTCTGTTTTTGCTACAAAGATTTCGCCTTCTTTCGTAAACCAAGCAGGTACTTGATGTCCCCACCAGATTTGCCTTGAAATACACCAAGGTTCAATGTTTTCAAGCCATTCATAGTACGTCTTTGTCCATAGTTCTGGAAAAAAGGAAGTCTTACCACTTTTAACAGCCTCAAGCGCAGGGATCGCTAATTTTTTAGCGTCCAAAAACCACTGATCTGTCAGAAATGGCTCAACAACAGTGTTTGATCTATCTCCATA
>DATDSS010000038.1:0-2819 GCA_035291245.1 Alphaproteobacteria bacterium
CACCCTTTATTTAGGGTATCGTCTGCTACAAAAAAGGATGGAAAAGATTGATATCTTAAGGGTCTCAAAGCCAGCTTTAAAAGATTATTCAAAAACTCTTAACCATTTTGGTGAAAAAAGATGATTGTAAAGCCTTATGTACAAGACGTTTCTAAGATGGTTTTTACAACCTACTCTTTAAAGCAAACCATAAGGCTGTGGTTTATGTTTATTGGGGAGCTAAGTATTTTTGGTATTTTGGGCGCCTTTATTGTGGGGGCCATTTTGTTTGCCTATTGGCTTTATGGGAGCCCTATGGTTGTGCGCCATGGAGCTTCACTTTACCTTGGGATGGAGATCTTTTTATTATTTAGCATAAGCCCCTTTGTCTTTCATAAAATTATCTTAAAAAACCAAAATCGTAAGCTATTTTTGAAGCCAAATAGTGTTTAAAGCTTTCTTAACATTTATAGAATATCCTGTTAGTAAAACTAGAAAAAAGGAAAATTGTCATATGTCAGTTTATAAACGTTTATCATATTTGATATTTTTGAATGGGGTTTTGTTAAGCCCTTGTTTTGCGCAAACAACAGTGATAGGAAGGCTTTGCGATGGTGGCTTTGGTTTGAAAAGCTATGAAGAGGGGAAGTCTAACTTGCCTTTGAAAGATGATAAGGGAAATATTGTTAAAAAAGATGAAGAAAAAAAGTGCGTAATCTCTGATGCGTTTGAGCCAGAGTATACGTTTGACTCTAAAAGATTTATAAAAAGAATTAGAGAAGAATATAATGCGGCAAAAAAAGCTGTTGAAAAGGCACAAAAAGCAACGCGCCCGGGATTTTTGGATACAATACTCCAAATGGCAGGGGATACCAATAATGATCAAAATACGTTAATGAGTGTTGAGCCAAATAGGATAACTTTTTTAGCAGATCTCGCGTTAACAGTTTACCATAAAGAAGAAACTGCTAAAAACAAAAATAATGTTTCTGAGGAATATAACAGTAAATTGGAAAAAGATAAAGGCGAGTTAGAGGATATTATTTTTGGGTTAGATTTCATAAAAACTGAGGAGGATAGATTAAAAAACAAGCTAGGATCCGATTCTTTTAAAGAGTTTGAAGAGAAATATAGCACTACTCATATTGACGGTATAGAAGATGGAGAAAGTCCAGATTTGAAAATGTCTGAAAAAGGTGGTAAGTCTAAGGAAAAAACAACGTTAAAAGGTCTTAAAGGGAAGTTCAGTAAAGAAAGTTCCCAAAAATCAAATATTAGTGTTATAAACACAATGGAAAAATTTCTACCAGAGTTTATCAAAAATTTCAACAGTTTTTTTACTCACGAAAAGCTTTCAAAGGATAGCAAGATTGGCGATTATATGTCTGCTTTAGGGGCAAAAAAAGTAGAATTAAAAAATAAAAAAAGAATTTTGGAAAGAAAAACACAGGCCTTTTCGGACCCGTACTTAAAAGATTTTGCGGTAAAACTTGTAAAAATTCCCCAAAAAGAAGCTGAAGGGTTTGAGCCAGTTGATGTGTTTTATAGGAATATAAAAAGCTATGAAAAAGGGTTCAAAGTTGTCAAGGTTCTATCGAAAGCAAAATATAATAAAGAGACGGATGGAAAAAATACAGATGATTCTTACTACCAAAATAAACAATTTTCAGGAGTAATGCTCTTTAAAGATGGCGGAGAAACAGGTGAAGATGAAATTATCTTCATTTTTTCAGGATCCAACTCTGCAAAAGACTGGGAACGCAATCTTGATCTTTTTAAGAAGGTAGGAGCCGCGCAAAATGGCTTAGGGTTAGGGCTTAATATACATCAGGGTATTTTTAGTGTTTTAGACGAATCTATAACAGAAAATGGGACAAAGTTTTTTAATTGGGTAAAGGATTACAAAATAAAGCACAAGGAATCTGGGAAAAGAAAGCTTAAAATCACTACAACTGGCCATAGTTTAGGAGGAGCGTTAGCACTTTTACAGGCAATCTACTTAAAGCAAAAATTTATTGACCGTGGGGTTTTTGACGAGGTTGCAAATGTTTCACTTAACGTTACGCAGTTTGCTGCTCCTCCTATCTTATCAAAAAAATCCGCTGAAAAAGTGGAACATATGCTTGGAAAGAACAACGTTATAAGCGTTTGGGCAGTAGGGGATCCAGTTCGAAATTTAAGTGTTTTGCATAAAGATGATAAGACGTTCAAACAATCTGCTGTATCTAAAGTGATTGATTTCAGTCATGTAGGTCAAAGTATTCCATTATTTGATACGGAGCAGCTTTTAAGCGCCATAGATAAACTAAAGCCTTTTAAAAAACACGGCTCTGATTGGTATGCTAATCTTGTCCATCAAAATGAGGGGAGATGGAAAGAGCACTCGATAAAGACCATGAAAGAATACAAAGCTAGGATCACGTCAACGCAAGAGGGAAATATAGAAGTGTTATCAGCAGCTCTAAATGATCTTATTGATTTTTGGGACGGTGAATCCTTAACTACTCAGGTTCCCTTTGAGCCTAAGAAGCTTAACAATCTTCTTTCAAAAGATAGTATTAAAACGTCAGATTTAACACTGACCTTGCCCAATTTTAGTGAAATTGAAAAGCATTATGCCCAAAAAGGGAAAAACGTAAAAGTCACGCTAACTAATAAAGGAAAAAAAGATGCAGGAATTGGAAAGACCCTTAATTATACCCACGATATAGGTGGTGAAGAGTTTGACTTTTCTGTTACAACCTCAACCAGTTGCCAGCCTAAAAACTTTTTGAAAAAAGTTGACACTGACGCTTTGAAAGCAAAAGAAAAAGATGAACTAACTTGTGGGTGTTGTTTGG
>DATDSS010000039.1:0-5930 GCA_035291245.1 Alphaproteobacteria bacterium
CAAACCCAATAACTGAGATAATGAGTAAACTTGTAATAAAAGTTGATTCAAACCAATCATGATTTTTCCCTTCATCCAACATAATTTGAAGAGCGCCTACCCAAATAATCAATAAAATCAAACCAACAACGTCGACTTTCCTTTTTTCTATGACAGTTTCAAATCCACTTAAAAGTTTTCCAACTGCAAAACTTCCAATAAGGGTGATAGGAATATTTATGTAAAAAATAAAGGGCCATGACCAGTTATCGCAAATGTATCCTCCAACGATAGGGCCAAGCACTGGGGCAACAAGAGTAGTCGTTCCCCAAATGCCAATAGCTGTGGCTTGTTTTTCTTTTGGAAAAATACTCATCATCAGCGTTTGTGATAAGGGCATAATCGGACCACCGGCAAGACCTTGAAAAATACGAGATACCACCAAAAAACCTAAACTATTGGATAGCCCACACAGACCAGAAAAAACACCAAAGGCAAGAATAGACCATTTAAATACTTTTAAAGTCCCAAACCTTAACGCTAGCCATCCTGTAAGAGGAACAATAACAGCTTCAGCCACGGCATAAGATGTAATTACATAAGTTCCTTCTAAAAGAGGAACAGCAAGCCCCCCTGCAATATGAGGGACTGAAACGTTTGCAACAGTCATGTCCAAGACAACAATAAAATTAGAAAGCGCTAAAAGAAGAGCTGTTATCCATAAAGTAGCCCCTTCCAAGCGGGGAAGGTTTTGAATTGAGTGTGACATAACTAAGATCTCCTAAAATACAAGCTACTTTGATATATCAATTTCAACATCCATTGAAAGCCCAATAGCCAATGGATGAGCTTTTAGTTGTTCTGGTAAAAGCTTTACGCGAACAGGTAAGCGTTGAACCACTTTTACCCAGTTTCCCGTTGCATTTTGAGCAGGAATGATTGCAAAGGCTGCACCTGTCCCCCCAGAGAATCCTTCTACAACGCCATCATACTCAGCTTTGAAACCATATTTATCAGACTTAAGTTTGACTTTTTGGCCAATTTTTATGTGTTTGATTTCGGTTTCTTTAAAGTTGGCATTCACAAAAAGTTGATCAAGGGGCACCACCGTTAAAAGCTTTGCCCCAGGTATAACACGTTGTCCTAATTGAACTTGTCTTTTTGAAACCACCCCATCAAAAGGAGAATAAAGCTTTGTTCTTGATAAATTTAACTCAACAAGCCCCTTAGCAGCTAAGGCTTCTTCATAGGTTGCTTGGGCAATTTTAAAGGCATTTTCTGTATTTGTGAGCTCTTCTGCAGAAACAGATCCAGAAGAAGACAGGGCTTTTCTTCTTTTATAATCAATTTCTGTACGCTTTAAGTCATTTTCTGCTTTAGAAAACCTTGCGTGTGCCTGCTTTAAAGAAAGCTCCAGATCTCTTTGGTCAAGTGTTATTAAGAGGTCCTCTTTTTTAACATATTGAGTGTCAATAACCTCAACACTTTCCACAACGCCTTCTGTAAGTGCGCAAATTTCAGCGCTATCAGCTGCTACATACGCATTGTTTGTAGAGATATAGTGAGAACTAAAAAAATACCAATAGAGGCCATAGCTTAAAAATCCGGTAAATACTACTGCAAATAACCCTTTAAAAAGGTCTTTACGTTTATTCAAGTTTTTTAAACGTGGTGCTTCTTTTTCCGGTGTTTTATTTTCTTGAGTAGAAAGTGTCATGATAAAAAGTTCCTTTAAGAATTTAACTTGAAGCCACCACCCAGAGCTTTTACAAGCTCCACGTCGTTGGTAAAGGCTTGAGATTTTACATCTGCTAAAGCGCGCCTATTTAGAATTAAACTATCTTCGGCTCTTAACACCTCTAAATAGTTGGTAACGCCTGCTTTATAGCGTTCATTAATAACTTTATAAGCCTTCTTTGAAGCTGCAAAGGCTGCTTCAACATGTTTAAGGCGCTGTGTTACTTTTTTATGTTTTACCAAGACACCTGCCACATCGTTTAAGGCTTTTAAAAGTGTTTCGTTATAGATGGCAGTAGCTGTTTCATAGTCTGCTCTTGCTTGGATATAAGATCCTTGTAAAGCTTTAGTATTAAAAATAGGAAGGGTAAAGCTTGGGCCAAACGAGGCAATTCCCGCACCCGTTTTGAAAAAATCACCAGCGTCTAAGGATTGCCGTCCTGCACTGAACAATAAATTTACACTCGGATAAAAATTTGCCTTAGAAACATCAATCTTTAAAAAAGAGCTGAAGACTCTTGCTTTTGCAGCAGCCAAATCAGGCTTTCTTAGTAATAGCTCTGAAGATAGCTCAGCAGGAAGACCAAAGTCTTGATCAAAAATTTTTGGCTCTTGAATTGTTAAAGCTCTATCAGGGCCTTTACCCATCAATAACACCAATTGAAGTTTTGCGAGCTCGATGGACTCTTCAATAGCGTTTAAGTCAGCTTGGGCAGTTTGAACCAAAGACAAGGAGCCTTCTAAGGTGCCTTCGTTTTCTAGGCCTTTTGCGGTTCTAAGCCTAAAAAGATCGGCTGTTTTTTGACGAACGACAAGGGCCTCTTTTGCGGCTTCTAAGTGTTTATATAGTTTTGCAAGATCACTATAAGTTGTGGCGATTGAAATACCTACTAAAAGGGCTGCTTGGGCAAGGTCATAATGGGACGCTTTTTCAAAAGCCAAAGCGCTTTGGAACGCTTTATTATTTTTTTCAAAGAAATCTAGCTCATAGGCGAAATTAACCTCAGCAAGGCTATTATAATGGGTGCCTTTTAAAGCAAAGGCCTTTGGCATACCGTTATGATACGTTTGCTTGTTTCCAAAGACCGTTGCATCAAGAGAAATCGAGGGATATAACGCACCACCAGCTGTTCTTACGATGCCTTGAGCATTCAAAAGACGAGCACGTGCTTGAGCAAGGTTTGGGGAATTTTCAAGCCCTTCTTCAATTAAGTTGTTTAATTGAGGGTCTTGATAATTTTGCCACCACTGTTCTTTTGGCCACCCTTTTTGAGGGAGGTTTTCAAAGTTTTTGTCAGCTTTATAATCAGCAGGCGTTGCAATTTTTGATACCCCCCCTAAATCAGGAATAGAAGCACAGCTTGACAGCGCAATACTTACAAATAACAGAGGCGAGATTTTTTTTTCCATCAACTATCCTTATTAAATCTATACTAAACTGTACAGTTATTTTATACTAGCGAAAGAATAGAATTTATCAAGTTAA
This sequence comes from Alphaproteobacteria bacterium, assembly GCA_035291245.1. Classification (GTDB taxonomy): domain Bacteria; phylum Pseudomonadota; class Alphaproteobacteria; order Paracaedibacterales; family DATDSS01; genus DATDSS01. The sequence goes on from DATDSS010000039.1 coordinate 3,203, forward strand.
AAAACCAAACACAAATGCGAAAAAAGACCACCGAAAAACGAGAACAAATAATAAATGTTGCCAGCAAACTTTTTTTAAAAAAAGGATTTGATGGCATTTCAATGGACTTAATCGCAAAAACTGTTGGGGGCTCTAAAGCGACACTTTATAGTTATTTTAAGAAAAAAGAAGATATTTTTATTGAAGTTGTCTTAAACTTTGCACAAAAGCTTAAAGGAGATAAGTCAAAAGCCTTAGAATCTTCTGACGATTTTCCCGTAAAACTAAAAAATTTTGCTCTTGAGCACTTAAATTTCATGCTGTCTCCTAAAATGGTAAGTGTGAGACGCCTTGTAATTGTTCAAGGTCAAAGCGCAATTGGTCAAGCTGTTTACGAAAGAGGATTTAAGGCATGCTGGCAAACAGTAGAAGAAATAATCATTGAAGCTGTTAAAGAAGGTGCCTTAAAAAAAGACATCCATACTTGGGTAGCCACGATGCACCTTAAAGGATTAATAGAAGCAGATTTAATTGAAAAAAGCATGTTGTGTTCAAAATTTTCTATTACCCCCCATGAAATATCAAAAGCCGTAGAGATGGGAGTAAACGTTTTTTTGACATATTATGGGAGTAAGGAGAGGGAATAACAAACAACTTGAAGAGATATAAACTTTTTAACCGAAATACGTTGCAAAAAGTAGCCCAAACCTAATAAAAATCTTGACTTCCCATGATTTCCCATGCTATCCCATAATAAGGGATGGGGTGAACCATGGCTTTGTTTCTTTCAACATATAGTAATAAAATTGATAAAAAAGGTCGTGTAAGCGTGCCTGTGTCATTTCGCCTTTATTCCAAAGAGGACAGACCTTTAATTGTTGTGCCCTCTTTTGAGGAAGGCTATTTGCTTGGAGGAGATTTTGACTATTTCCAAAGTCTGAGCAGCCGCCTTTTAGAAAAGTCTTCTCATGATTTAAACGCGCAGGATTTAGCAAGTATTATTTTTTCAAAAGCACATATTCTTCATCTAGATCCCGAAGGAAGAACGTCACTGCCCCTTAGTCTTTTAGGGCAAGCAGGCATAGATACCGAAATCACCTTTGTTGGTAAAGGGGACACCTTTGAGCTTTGGAGCCCAAAAAACTGGGAGCAAGAGCAAGAGTCCACAAGGCAACGCCTTAACAAGGTAACACTTAAAGAAGCATTATTTTCCTTAAAAAAGGGGCTAACACATGCATAAACCAGTCATGCTTCAAGAAGTATTGCACTATCTTACTCCCAAGGAAGGCGACACCATCGTAGATGGCACCTTTGGTGGGGGAGGCTATACAAAAGCTATTTTAGATCAGTCCTTATGTTACGTAATTGCCTGCGACAGAGATCCTGATGCTATTGAAAGGGCTAAATTTTTAAAAGAAACCTATAGAGATAGGTTAAGAGTTGTTCACAGCACGTTTTCAGGTCTAAAGGAACATTTAAAAGAGCCTGTTGACGCGCTGGTTGTAGATCTTGGCGTGTCGTCTTTTCAATTAGATGAAGAGGTAAGAGGATTTTCCTTTCGCTATGAGGCGCCATTAGATATGCGAATGTCAAAAGAAGGGTTGAGTGCCTTTGATGTTGTCCAAACTTATGGCGAAAAAGACCTAGCTGATATTATTTACCACTACGGCGAAGAAAGAGCTTCAAGAAGAATTGCAAAAGCGATTGTTGTTGAAAGAAAGAAAGCCCCTATTTTAACCACAAAAAAATTGGCTGAAATAATAAAAAATGTAATGCCTTTCTCAAAAGAAGGTCTTCATCCTGCAACATTAACATTTCAGGCCTTGCGTATTTTTGTAAATAATGAGTTAATGGAAATAGAAGAAATCTTAAATTTAACTAAAAATATTTTAGCTCCAAAAGGCCGCCTTGTGACTGTAAGTTTTCACTCTCTTGAAGATCGCATTATTAAAAACTTTCTAAATTCTAATAAAGATGGTTTTGATATTTTAACTAAAAAGCCCGTTTCCCCGACTAATGAAGAAATAAAAACAAACCCAAGGGCACGTTCTGCAAAGCTTCGTGCCGCTATGAAAAAAGAAGGAATTTGCTAAAAAATGCTTAACTCAGCAACTCTTTTTACGTTTTTAGTGGCTATGGGAATGGGCTTTGGGGTGTTTCATATAAAGTATCAAGTGATGAATTTAGAAAAACACTATAAGCAAGTGCAAAACACCATTCGTGATTCAGAAGAACTTATTCACGTTCTAAAAGCAGAGTGGGCACATTTAAACGAACCATCAAGACTTCACATCTTAACAAAAAAGTATTTAACAGACCTTAAACCCTCTAATAGCGCTCAGCTTGTAAGACTTTCCAGCCTTCCAAAAGCAAATGACTTTAAACACGTCAGTGAGCCAACAGATTTTTCAGCTCTTGAAAATCTTTTGTCAGACATAAGTTTAAAACAAACGTTAGATGAAAGAGATGACTGATGAAAACATGGTCAAAATTTTCTAAAAAATTTGTGAGCCAAAATCTAGGCAGGTGGGCAAGATCTGTTGAAGATGTTAATTTGCTTAATGTCTTAAAAGCAAGATCACTGGTGGTTGGTCTTTGCTTTTGCTTTATCTTTGTTTTGATTTCTCTAAGGTTATTGGATGTAATGCTTCTTAGAACAATGCCTGTTTCGTCATTAGGTAAAGCAGAAGAAGGCATTGCGGGGCTTTTTTTAAAACGCAGCGATATCTTAGATAGAAATGGTGAAGTA
>DATDSS010000040.1:0-2181 GCA_035291245.1 Alphaproteobacteria bacterium
GAGTATGTTATATCAACCCCTAAGTTATATCCTGTTCTTGAATTGATAACTTTATTAAAAAAAACAAAAGATCAAGAAATATACGAATTATTAAAAGATTATATTGTAAATAGTTTGCAAAATGAACTAAAACAAGGCTTAAGAAATAAGGATGATTGGGCGATCAACTCTTACTCTAAGTGTGGGTGCGAATATTGCCTCATATTTAATGAGTTTATGAATTCTAGTGCGGATATAAACAAAAAGTGGCCTATACGCCAAGACGCTCGCTTTCATATCATTGACGTGATTAAAAAATTAGAAGTTCCAATAGATCATGATGTTGAAAAAAAAGGATCTCCTCATAGTCTTATTCTAATCAAGTCAGACTCTTTACACAGCAGTGCTAAAAAAAGATTTGAAACTGTAACAACTGCGTATCAAAAACTAATCAATAACTCGAACTCGTAAGGAAAAAAATCATGGGTGTTTATGTTTGTACAGGTATTGTTTATGAGATTTTTACTGAGAAAAAAGAAGACCTACAACTAGAAAATATCAAACAAGCTTTAGAAGAAAACATTCCTTTAGAAAATTATGTTTTTTCAGAAAAGGAAGACTGTTTTAGCTGGACTTTAAAAGAAAATGTTTTAATGCATGGAAATCTTTCTGCTTTTTTAAAAGCCCAGTTTGACTTATATTATGGAGAATATGTTAAAAGAGAAAAAGAGTTAGAAGAGCTTCTTGATTTATTAAAAAAAGCTACGTCTGATGAAGAAATCATTGCGCTTGCAAAAAGTGACCGTTTTTATGAGTTTAGGCTTATAGATAAAATTCGTGGACTTCTTTATGTTAAAAAAGACTGGAGCGAGCGTTCTTTAAGAGTGCGGTATGATATGTTTTCATTTTTCTTAGATGGAAAAATTTTAATGGAATGTTATGGACGTTTTTTCAACTACTTAGAACGAACTATACGCCTTCAAGAAAAAGATTTTCCTATAGCAAAAAATGTTAAAATTTTGATGCATGGATGAATTTTTTAAAAAATACGCTAATCCTTAAAAAGGCTAAATTTTTATGGAAAAATTACACTATCAGTTTTTAGAAAAACTAAAATCATTAGATTTTATAGAAGAAATTTGGCTTTTTGGATCTCGTGCACGTGGCGATTATCATGAAAGGTCTGATATTGATCTGGCAATAGTTTGTCCAAAGGCAACCGGTTTTGATTGGATGAAAATTACTGATATTATAGAAGATGCAGACACGTTACTTAAAATAGATTGTATAAGGTTTGATACTCTTCAAAATCAAGTAAAATTAAGGAACAATATTTTAAAATTTAAAAAAGTTATCTATATAAAGGGCAAAATGATGGAGGAAATTTATTGGAAGGATTATTTTCATACGCTTGGCCAAGCTATCGATCGACTCAAGGATGTTTTGAATAATCCAGATATTCAAGGTGTTGATTATATGCAAGACGCTGCAATCCAACGATTTGAATTCGTAACAGAATTATTTTGGAAAGTCTTAAAAAAAGTGCTCGCTTATGAAAAAGTAGAAGCCACGACACCCAGAGACGTCTTAAAAAAATCTTACCAATTCAAACTTATTGATGATGAAGACATTTGGCTTGCTATCTTAACTGACAGAAATTTAACCTCCCATGTTTACAAAGAAGAGGAAGCTAAAAAAGTTTTTAAAAATATCATAAAATATGCACCAGTCTTTGAAAAAACATACAAATTTTTAAAAGAAAAATATAGGCTTTAGAAGGAGGCCTCATTCTCATTTATTCTTGGTACGAAAATGCGCTCTAAATCAAGTACGGACATTTATGAAATCAAGCACGTACACCTAGGGGGTTAAAAATTTTTTCAAACTCTCTTCGACTAATCCTTTATATTCGGAGTGAAATTCTTTAGACTTTACTTCTTTTGTTATCATATTGTTTTCATGTTGCAATAATTCATGCGTAATAATAAGGCGAGCTTGGGGAGCTTCTAGTAGTTTGTGTGTCATTTCTAAAGCCGTTACACGCGTTTTGTCCTTTTTAACGTAGAAATTGCCAATATTATATGGCTCAGTCCTTAAAATATGAACATACTCTTTGATATCTTCTTTCAATAAGACGCGTCCAAAAGATCCAGCAATATAAGCGACTTCATCAAGAATGTCATTTTTAATGGCAATTAAAGT
>DATDSS010000041.1:0-6234 GCA_035291245.1 Alphaproteobacteria bacterium
CATGTCAAACTCATAGGATTCTATGCGTTCAAAATAGGTGGCTGTATCTACAAGACGGATACCCACTTGAATACCTGCTTTTTTTAAAAGATTCACAAAATTTAAGGTAAAACGTTCGTAAATTTTATCTTTTAACAAAACCTCAAAAGAAAAAGGTTTACCGTCTTTTACTAAAACCCCATCTTTTAGCTCATAACCCGCTTTTTTAAATAGCTCTTGTGCTTTTTGAATAGTAAGGCGGGTGTCTTCTTCGCTTTTTAAAACAGGAAAAATATCAGGTTCTTTAAAAACGTCATCACTTACGTCATCGGGGTAGGTTCTTTTAAGATCTTTTAAAAGAGCTAAACTTTTTTCATTTAGTCCTTTTGAGCTGTCAAATTCTGACTTTGGGAAATAGCTGTTGTTGCGGTCATACAAATTGTAAAAAATGTTTTTTTTAAGCCATTCAAAGTCCAAAAGAATAGAGATACCTTTTCTAACCAAGGGGTCTTTAAAAGTGTGACGCCTTAAGTTCATAAAGTATCCAACAGTTAAAGAGGACATTGTGTTTGCAAGTTCTAAACGAACAATGTCCCCTCTTTTAACAGCATCAAATGTGTACTCTGTTGCCAATTGTTTTGAGACATTTTCCATCCTAAAGTCAACCTGACCAGACTTAAAGGCTTCAAACATGGTGTTATTATCACGAAAGTAATAAACTGTAATGAGCTCATAATTATGCTGGTTTTTTTGAGAGGCAACCTCTTTTCCCCACCAGTTTTTTACTTTTTTATAACTTAATAAACGTCCTGGTTCACACTTTTCAATAACATAGGGTCCACTCGTTGGGGCTTTTTCTAAAGAAGGCGCATCAAAAGCATGAGTTTCATAATATTTTTTAGATAAAATTGGAAGTTGTCCAACAATTAAGGGAAGTTCACGGTTTTTAGTTTCATTAAAGTGAAAACGAACGGTGTAATCGTCCAAGGCTTCTGCTTTTACAATATGCTGATAATAAGCCTTAAACTGTGGTAGCCCTTTTTCCACTAGAATGGTAAAGGAAAAAACGACATCATGAGCAGTAATTGCGGAGCCATCACTAAAAACAGCCATTTCATTTAAGTGAAAATCACACCATTTTGACTTTTCATCCAGGTCAATTGATTTAGCAACATAGGCATAAGAAGAAGCAGGCTCGTCTTTTGCAGGGGCTAAAAGCGTTGCATAGACTTTATTTAATAAAAAGGCGTAAGAAGGCGTTTGCCCCCTTAAAATAAACGGATTGAAGGAATCAAATGTTCCAAGCTCAGCTAGATGTAGCTCTCCTCCTTCATAAGGATTGTCAAGAGTATAAGAAAACCTTTCAAAATCTGCTGGATACAAAAGCTCCCCAAATGTTGCATAACCATGCCTAGGGCTTGTCATAGCAAAACTGGTAAAGCATAAAAGAGTTGCAGCAGTTTTTATCATCAAGCGCCTACAATTAATCTAAAATTTTTATTTAACTCTAGAGAACTTGAGCGCTTTTGGCAATGATGATAAAAAGAGAGCAATCTCTATAAAGAGGCCTCGCTTTTTACAGAGGTGATTTCGCTTCATTTACAAGAGTTTGCACAAAATCTTTCAACGGAAGAACCAGTTGATCAGTAGATCCAAGGCGTCTGATGCTAACTGTTTGACCTTCTGCTTCTTTTTTACCAACAGACACAATAAAGGGGACCTTTTTCAAGCTATGTTCACGAATTTTGTAAGAGATCTTTTCGTTTCTTGTGTCTAGTTCTACGCGAAGCCCTTCTTTTTGAAGAGCTTTCAAAACCTCATAGCCGTACTCATTTGCTTCTGAGGTAATGGTTGTAACAACTGCTTGAATTGGGGCAAGCCACGTTGGAAAACGTCCCGCATAGTGTTCAATCAAAATACCAATAAAGCGTTCAAAAGAACCAAGCACTGCTCTGTGTAACATGACAGGTCTGTGTTTTTTACCGTCTTCACCAATATAAGAAGCATCTAATCGCTCTGGAAGGATAAAGTCTACTTGAAGTGTCCCACATTGCCAATCACGGCCAAGCGCGTCCCGTAAGACAAACTCTAGTTTAGGGCCATAAAAAGCGCCTTCTCCGGGGTTTAGAGTGTAGTCTAAGCCAGCTTTTGTTGACGCTTGCGCCAAAGCCTTTTCAGCTTTATCCCAAGATTCATCGGTTCCTGCTCGCTTTTCGGGTCTATCAGAAAATTTTACCCTAATGTCTGTAAACCCAAAGGCTGCATAAATATCTTTCAAAAGATCGCAAAAATGTTTTGTTTCCTCAACGATTTGCTCAGGTGTGCAAAATATATGGGCATCATCTTGGGTAAAGGATCTTACCCTCATAAGGCCGTGAAGAGCTCCTGAGGGTTCATTTCTATGACAAGACCCAAATTCAGCCATACGCAAAGGAAGGTCACGATAGCTTTTAAGGCCTTGTTTAAAAATTTGAACATGACAAGGACAGTTCATAGGTTTAACGGCTAGTGTTTTATCTTCATCTGCTTTGACTGTGAACATGTTTTCGCCAAATTTATCCCAGTGCCCTGACGCTTCCCAAAGGCTACTATCAACCAGTTGAGGAGTTTTTACCTCTACGTAATCGGTTTTTTGAAGCTTTTGACGAACAAAATTTTCTAAAATCCTATAGACTGTCCAGCCATTTGGATGCCAAAAAATACTTCCCACTGCTTCTTCTTGGATGTGAAAGAGGTTAAGCTCTGTGCCAAGTTTTCTGTGATCGCGTTTTTGCGCTTCTTCTAATAAAGTTAAATGAGCATCTAACTGCTTTTGATTAGCCCAAGCTGTTCCATAAATACGTTGCAGCCTTGCTTTGGTGTGATCACCTCTCCAGTAAGAGCCTGCAACTGACATAAGCTTAAAAGCATGGCCAACATCTGCTGTTGTTGAAAGGTGAGGGCCCCTACAAAGGTCTAAGAAACTGCCTTGTTCATAAAATGTAATCTCTTGAGAAGCAGGAATGGATTCAATCAGTTCTACTTTAAAGGACTCGCCTTGCTTTTTAAAGTGCTCTATGGCGTCTTCTCTTTTCCATACATGCCTGATAAAAGGAAGATTGGCGTCTACAATGTCATGCATACGCTTTTCAATTTTTTCCAAGTCTTCTGGCGTAAAGGGCTCTTGCTTATAAAAGTCATAGTAAAAACCCGTTTCAATAGAAGGGCCAATTGTTACTTGAACGTCTTGGTATAGCTCTTTAACAGCTTGAGCCATAATATGAGCGCAGTCGTGCCTAATGAGTTCCAAGCCTTCGGTTGAGTCTTTTTTAATAATCTCAATAGAAGCATTTTGGGGAATATCTCGGTTTAAATCCCACATTTCGCCATTTACTATAACAGCAGCTGCTTCTTTAGCTAAACTTTTAGAAAGTGCACTTGCTACATCATAACCAGTTTTAGCATTCTCAAATTCTTTTTTTGTTCCATCTTTTAATTGTATACAAAGCATTATTTTGGCTCTTGCAAGAAAAATTTTATTAGTGTCTAGTTGATTCATAGCAAATCAATGACAGGTTTCACAAGGGCAAAACAATGGCAAAGCTTTATTTTTATTACTCAGCGATGAATGCTGGCAAAACCACCACACTTTTGCAATCAAGTTATAACTATAAGGAGCGAGGTATGGAAACCATATTGTTCATCCCCAAAGTGGATCAACGCTATGGTTTAGGTAATATCACCTCTCGTATTGGTTTAAGTCAAAAGGCTTGTGCGTTTGGTAAAGAGTTTTTATTTTCCCCTTATATCAAAGAACTTAAAGAAAAAACACCTAACCTTGCGTGTGTATTAATTGATGAAGCGCAATTTTTAACCAAAGACCAAGTTATTGAACTCACCCATATTACAACAGAGCTTAATATCCCTGTTCTAACTTATGGGCTTAGAACGGACTTTATGGGAGAAACCTTTGAAGGTAGTCATTACCTACTAGCGTGGGCCCAAGAATTAATTGAAATCAAAACGATCTGTCATTGCGGCAGAAAAGCTACGATGAATGCAAGAGTCGACGAGAATGGGAAAATGATAAAAAGTGGGGCTCAAGTCGAAATTGGTGGCAATGAACGTTATATATCTTTGTGTATGAAACATTTTTTAAAAGAAGAAACTTCTTAAAAAAGCTTTGTTCATTAATTTTAATAAAAAAAAGTCTATTTTTTACTAAAAAATTAATAAAAATAAAAAATTTCCAATTTTCTTCATAGAGTGTTAATTTTTTCATCAAAGAAAAAATTAAGTGTGCTTATCAGTGTCTAGAAAAAAATCAATTCAAAATATTTTAACTCTTTCCATTTTATTGTTGGCAGGAGGCTCTGCTTCTTCTTATGCCTCTTCATCAGATTTTACAGAAAGACAAAGGATCAAAACAATTCTTAAAGAGGAAAAGAGTGTTTTGAATATTCCAAATTTAACATCTGAAAAAGATGCCCGTTTCTTTTTTGAAAAATTTATAAAGCATGAAGAAGGCTTTTGGAAATACCAAATAAGAGACCTTGTTAAAGATGTGAATAGGAAGGAATACGAACTTTTTACTAAAATAAGTTGCACATATAAAGACCCTGAAAATATTCTTAATGCTTTTCAAAAAAAATTTCAAAAAAACGATGAAATTGAAGGAATTTTTAACAGATTGTTGAGAATAACAAAAATTATTGATTCTATAGATGATGTGCAATCACCTAATAGTTGTAAAGTGCCTGTGCTATCCGATCTTTTGCAAAAAAGTGAAAATAAAGAAGATTTTTTTGCCCAGGGTAATAAATATTATTCTAATGAGTTTTCAAAAAATAACTCTAAGCTCTTGTTAGAGCATCATACTTTCACTAAACAAGCTTATGAGACGTTGGAAGGGTATGTAAAAATCCTTGAATTTTTTAAAAAGATCGGTACTTATTTTCATAAAGATTTTGATCATTTAAAATTTATTGAATCACTCACTCCAACTAAGCAGAGCCAAAATTTATTTAAAAATCAACTAAGTCCCTTTACCTTATCCCCCACCAAGAGTGCAAAAACACTAAAGCCTAGTTCCCCAAGAAATAAAGACGTTGCCCCGATTTTTTGTAAAGAATCCACCCCGACATTTGAAAATTTTGCTTTATTTATGAAAAGACAAGCAGGATATCTGGAGGCGCGCGCTACTTGTATGTCGACGTCTTGTGTGCCAGAAATTCAAAGATATCTTGATGAGCAATTGTTTTTGGATGTCAGAGATCATAAAGAGTTGGTAACCTTTTACACAAATATTTTAGATGCTGCTGATGCTCAGTTAAAAGATAATTTACTTAAGCAGTTAGAAAAAGAAAGAGCAGCAGCGTTACGGTTTTTTGAAGAAGACGAAGAAAAAAAATCTACTAAGAAAAAAAATGAGAGAGCAAAAAAGCAAGGGAAATCCTCACTTCTTAAAATAAAAAAGAAAGAGGTTGCTACTCCTGCGCTTGTTCTTGAAGTAAATAACCCAGAAGAAGAGTCTATCCTCTCTTTAACTCAAAGTTTTCCAAAGGACTTACCTGTTTCTGAGGAAAAAGCACAAGCTTTTAGCGAGCAAGAAACGGTAGAAATATCAAAAAAAGAAACACCTGCCTCAGAATTAGGGAGGGAAGAAATAAATGATCTAACCCCTTGGAAACAGTTTGATGGTAACGCTAAGAAGAATAAAAAAAACGGCCCCTTAAATTGCAATGTTGCACAGCAAGAAATGCCAGGTGAAAAAAGTGACCTGAGTGAGAATAATAAGGATACTCTTTTAGCATTATTTAGTACAGAGCCTAAATATGCTCAAAGCAATGTTACTATGCAGGCATTTTTATCACTTTTGGAGCACTTCAAAGGTGATGTTTCAAGAAATGGTTGTAACCTTAAATTCCAAGCTGGGGACAGTGGTGTTATTTTTATGCATGTCCTACACAAGGACAAGTCTAAAATTATTCCAAGAAACACTTATTACTGGAAACAAGCAAAATTTTTACTATTACAAGTCAATGCCAATGAATACTTAAAAGGCGATATCGAGTTAAAAAAATAAGATAAAAACAAGGATCTTATTTTTCAATGTCCTTTGTTATATACTCCCACATTTTCTCACAGATATCTTCATCTAATAGCCCGGTTTGAGTATGCTTTTCTATAAGTTCTTGATGAAGGTTATCAATAATTTCTTCGTTCGTCGGTGCAATAGTCACAGCTCTAGAGCTATTAGGGGCAGCCTTATCTTGG
>DATDSS010000042.1:0-2279 GCA_035291245.1 Alphaproteobacteria bacterium
CAAATCACCCCTTCTCTTGTGGTTGTTGCAAGGCCATTTGATCACCAGGCGTTTTTAAAATCCAAAGAAAAGGGTATAAAGTGCCTAAGTATGAAGGATTGGAGGTGGAAACGCCCAGATATCAAGACCACAAATCTTTTACCAGCTGTATTATCTAAGCAAGAAGCTTGTGACCAGGGCTTTGATGATGTCATTTGGTTTGATGATGATGGCTTTGTAACAGAAGCAACCGCTAGTAATGTGTGGATTATAAAAAATGGTATCCTTATAACGCGGCCTGCATCTGGTGCTATTTTAGGGGGTATTACAAGGCTTAGGCTTATAGAGCTTGCTAAAAATCTTGGCTATGAAGTCAAAGAAGAATGCTTCACCTTAAAAGATATCTATGACAGCGAGGAAGCATTTTTATCCTCATCTAATATTTGCGCTTTGCCGATCAACTCTGTGGATAGAAATACGCTTAAAAATGCGCCAAACTTTAATCATGTTTTAGGATTGCAGCGCGCCTATGAAGAATTTTGTGCTTATTTAAATGTCTGACTTAACCCCCTTTATAGAAGAACTTCGTTCCAGGCTTTTGGTCTCTGATGTTTTGCGTCCTTATGTTACGTTAAGTAAAAAAGGGCGAGAGTACCAGGCTTGCTGCCCTTTTCATATGGAAAAGACCCCTTCTTTTACGGTAAATGACGATAAAGGGTTTTATCATTGCTTTGGCTGTGGAGCGCACGGCGATGTGGTGCGTTTTTATACAGATTACTTAAAACTTCCGTTTATAGAAGCTTTAGAAAAATTGGCAGCTCTTGCTGGGCTCCAAGTGCCTAAACGACAGCAGGTCTCAACCATAGTTGCGTCAAAAGACATCTATGAAGCCCTTAAAAAAGCGCAAGACTATTTTACAGAGTCCCTTTTTACGCCCAAAGGCTATAAAGCATTAGAATATATAAAAAAAAGAGGGCTTAGCGAAAGGGATCTCAAAGCGTTTGGATTGGGTTATAGTCCAGATTCAGGCCTTTTTGAACGCTTAACAACGCTTGGGTTTACAGCATCCCTTATTCAACGAGCAGGTCTTACTGTACAAACAGAAAGCAAAAATCCATTTGATAAGTTTAAAAACAGGTTAATGTTTCCAATTCTTAACCAAAAAGGAGTCGTCATCGCCTTTGGGGGAAGAAGTCTTGATGGAAGAGACCCAAAATATCTAAACTCCCCTGAAACAGAAGTCTTTCATAAAGGAAGAAATCTATATGGGCTAAATCTTGTAGATCTTAAACATCAAACAATTTTGGTAGTTGAAGGGTATATGGATGTTATAGCTGTAAACCAAGGCTATAAACCAATCGCTGTAGCACCTCTTGGAACAGCTTTAACCCAAGAACAGCTTGAACTTTTGTGGAAAAAGGTGCCTGCTCCGATTTTATGTTTTGATGGAGATATGGCTGGAAAAAGAGCAGCTAAAAGAGCTTTAGAAAAAGCCCTTCCTTTTGTAAGTCATACCAAGACTTTAAGGTTCATAGAACTACCATCCTCTCATGACCCTGATTCATTTATACGGGAAAAAGGAGTAAGTGAATTTGAAAAACTTCTAACTTCGGCTTTAAGTTTAAGTGATAAGCTTTGGCGTTCTCTTTTAGAATCGTATCCTTTAAAAACTCCAGAAGATAAATCTACTTTTTTAAAAAAAATAGAGGAATATTGTACGCTTATCCAAGATCCCACAACGTCTAAGTTTTATTTTAATGATTTAAAATCAAAATTTTATGAGTCTATAAAAACATTTGGTAAAAATTTTAGCAAAAAAACCGCACAGCCCTCTTGGATATTGCCCCCTTCTCTTCCAAAGAACGATATATTAGAAAAAAAAATACTGGTAATTTTGCTAAGGCATCCTAAATTAATAGAGAAACATTTTGATGAATTAATGAAAGGCTCGTTTACAGATCAAACATATGAGCAATTAAGGCAAGTTCTTTTGGATATATGTTGCGAAAATCTTGAAAATTTATCGCATAATCTAAACGATATCTTAAGACAACACGGATTTGAAGAAATTGTACAAACTTTATTAAAAACTGATATAGTGGACAAATATGATTTTGATGAAGAAAAAGACACTCTTCAACTGGTTCAACTTTTTGAAGCGTTTTATAAAATACAAGCGCAAGAAGAAGTCGGCATTTTAACTCAAGAAGCCAAACTACAACAAGATGAAAATGCTTGGAGTCGTTTAAAGGCTTATAAGCTGTTACACGCGGCAAAAGAATAAACACTGTATAGGTAAG
>DATDSS010000043.1:0-6902 GCA_035291245.1 Alphaproteobacteria bacterium
TATGAATAGCTACTAAAGGGGGGCAAGAGTGCTTTCTTTGCTCCGTAATTGCAAAATCGATCATCATAATAGCGTTTTTTTTCACAATCCCAATTAATAGCAAAAGCCCAACAAGCCCCATAATACTAAAATCCAGCCCCATCACATAAAGACCAATAAGCCCCCCGATCACAGCTGTGGGTAGCGTTGACAAAATAGTTAAGGGATGAAGAGCACTTTCATATAAAATACCTAAAACCACATAAATACACAAAATTGCTCCCAAAATTAAAACGCTTTGACTTGCCGTGGTACTTTGAAAGATTTTAGCGTTTCCTTGAAAGTTAGCCTTAATGTAATTTTGCGGAAGACCAATTTCTGAGATTTTTTCTTGAATAAGTTCTACAATATTTCCAAGCGAATACCCTTTTTTAAGGTTAAAAGATAAGGTGGCGCTTGCAACACCTGCTTGGTGGGTTACTTGAAGAAGCGTTTGATTGGAACTGATTTTTGCAATGGTACTCAACGGGATTTTTAAGCCCGCTGAATTTGTTAAAAACAGCTGAGATAGAATTTTTGGAGATTTTGTATCTTGCTCCAAAGCCCCTAAGACCACATGATACTGATTGATGGGTTTATAAAGGGTGGCAATTTGGCTTTGACCAAAATAATTATAAAGGGCTGTATTTATTTCTTGGGAGCTCAGACCATAATAGGTTGCTTTTTTTCGGTCAATGTCTACCAAAATCTCTAAGCCTTTGGTCATTTGATCACTGTTAACATCAATGATACCGGGAATAAATCTAAGGGCTTCTTGCAATTTGGGCGTCCATTCATTCAAAAGATCCATATCAAAACTTGAAAGCGTAAATTGATACATGGCGTTATTGGACCTAGCGCCAAACATTATCTCCTGCCCAGGAATCAGGTAAACATTAATGCCTGCTATATTTTTAAACCTTTTTTTCAAATGCTCAACAACTTCAAAAACAGATTCCTTTCGTTCTTCAAGAGGTTTAAGCGCAAAAAACATCAATCCATTATTCCCAACTGCATTTGCCCCTCCTGCATAGCCTACCACATGTTGTATAGAAGGCTCGTCTTTTGACATCTCCATAAATTTTCTGAAATTCTTTTGCACTTGATCAAAGGACATGTCTTGCTCTGCTTGAATAGAGCCCATGATTCTTCCCGTATCTTGTAGAGGGAAAAAAGATTTGGGAATAAGGATAAATAAAACAACTGACAACCCTAAAGAAGCTAGCGTTATTAAAATAATTATGACTTGATGACGAAGAGACCAGGCCAGAACTTTTTTATGAAGATTATAAAGCATGGTGTAAAACTTAAAGGGTTTAACATCTTTTAAATTTACATTTTTTAAAACTTTTGAGGATAAGACTGGTGTTAGCAAAAACGATAAAATCATTGATAACAGTATGGCAATACTAAGGGTTGCTGAAAATTCCCGAAATAGCCTTCCAACAATTCCTGGCATTAAAAGAATAGGAATAAACACAGCAATCAGTGATAAGCTCATAGAAAAAACAGTAAACGTTACTTCCTTAGCCCCCAAAAGAGCCGCATTAAAAGCACTCATCCCTTTTTCCATATGACTTTTGATGTTTTCCAAGACCACAACCGCGTCATCTATGATAAAGCCCGTAGAAATTGTAAGAGCCATCATAGTCAGCGTATTTAAACTAAATCCCACAAGGTACATAATGCCAAATGTACCAAGCAAAGCAATCGGTAACACAGTGCTTGAGATCAAAGAATCATAAAAGCTTCCTAAAAAAATATAGGTTGTAAGAGCTACTAAAAGAATCGATAAAAGGAGAGTTTTATTCACTTCCCACAATGATTCTTTAATTGACTCAGATCTGTCTAAAACAACGGTAAGGTCCATGGTACTTGGGATTGAAGCCTTTAAATACGCCAAAGAGTCATAAATACGTTTATTCGTTTCAATAATATTGGAATTTGGCTCTTTAAAAACAATTAAAACCACACAAGAGTTGCCATCCAAAGCCCCATCGTTTCGAATATCTTCTACAAAAGAACTAACCTTTGATACATTTTTTAAAAATACGGGCGTGTTATTTTTATAACTAACAACAAGGTCTTCGTATTCTTTTTGATCAAAGAGCTGATCATTTGAGGTGATTTCATAAGAATGCGTCGAGGTATGAATTTGTCCCTTTGGCATAAAACTATTTGCATTTTGGATCGTGTTTTTTATGTCAGAAATACTTAAACCATAGGAGTTTAAAAGAGAGGTATTTGCTTCAACTCTGATTGCTGGTAATGATCCTCCTCCAACCATCACCTGACCTACCCCATCAATTTGGGAAATCTTTTGTTGCAAGATAGAAGAGGTTACGTCATACATTTGCGCTCTATCATAAACCTTAGACGTTATGGCAATGATCATGATTGGAAAATCTGCAGGATTTACAATCTTATAAGATGGTTGTTTAAGCATATTACTTGGGAGTTTACTTCTTGCTGCAATAAGGGCTGCTTGAACATCCCTTGCTGCGCTATTTGGGTCACGGGTCAGATCAAACATAATATTGATGCGCGTACTGCCCAGTTTACTTGTAGAAGTCATCTCAGTTACCCCTGAGATTTGACCAAGGTATTGTTCTAAAGGAGATGCCACACTGCTTGCCACAATAAAAGGGCTTGCCCCAGGAAGCGTTGCTTGTACGCTAATAACTGGAAACTCCACTTGAGGAAGGGGACTGACCGGAAGAAAGAAAAAAGCCAAAAGCCCAAAAAGTGACACCCCAAAACAAAGTAGGGTAGCGGCTATGGGACGTCTAATAAAGAGGCTCGTAAACTCTTTTTTCATGAGGGCTTACCTTTAAAAAGCTTGAACTCCCTAAACTGTTTGGAAAGCTTATCGAAAAACAAATAAATAACCGGTGTCGTATAAAGAGTCAGAATCTGACTTACTAAAAGGCCTCCAATAATTGAAATTCCCAATGGTTGCCTTAGTTCTGAGCCCACACCAAAGCTAAAAGCTAAAGGAACTGCCCCTAAAATAGCTGCCATAGTGGTCATAAGGATGGGGCGAAGCCTAAGGATTGCTGCTTGATAAATAGCTTGTTTTGCACAAAGTTTTTGAGTTCGCTCAGCATCAAGAGCAAAGTCTATCATCATGATGGCATTTTTTTTCACAATCCCAATTAAAAGGATAAGTCCAATAATTCCAATGATGTCCAACTCTTTTCCAAAAATTACCAAAGAAAACAGTGCCCCCATCCCCGCAGAAGGAAGCGTTGATAAAATGGTAAGGGGGTGAATATAGCTTTCATACAAAATACCCAGCACAATATAGACAACAACGACCGCAGCTAAGATAAGCCATCCCTCATTAGCAAGAGATTTTTTAAACAAACTAGCAGTTCCTTCAAAGCGGGTTTGAACACTATTTGGAATTCCTAGATCTTTTGTTATCTTTTCGACAGTCTTTATGGCACGTCCTAAAGAAGCGTGAGGCTCTAAGTTAAAAGAAAGGGTTGTTGTTGGAAACTGTCCTTGCCTGTTGATGGAAAGGGGTATTTTCTTTTGCTCAACGTTTACTAAACTAGTTAGCGATATGGGTGTATTTTCTGAAGAAATCAAATACAAAGCATCAAGCGCTTTTACGGAATTTTTGAAATTAGGTTCAATTTCCAAAATCACATAGTGCTGATTGGTTTGCGTAAACTGAGTTGCAATTTGACGCTGTCCAAAAGCACTATAAAGGGTACTAAAAATGGTTTGAGCACTTAGGCCTAATGTTGCGGCTCTTTGTCTATCTAAGTTTAAATAAAGTTGTTTTCCATTATCTTTAAGATCTAAAACCACGTCTTTGAAATCTTTTTGGATTTCTAGGGCCTCTTTTAATTTTGCCCCCCAAAAACTGACTTCTGCCTCATCTGGGGCTGTTAAACTGTATTGATAGCTAGCCTTCGTAAGGCGGTCATTGAGCGTTAGATCTTCTTGAGTTTGAAAGTAGGCCTCTACGCCCGTAAGATTTTGTGTTTTTGCCTTTAATTGCTCTATGATGCGTACAATAGGAAGACGGTTTTCTTTATCTTTTAAAGAAATAACAAGCCTTGAACTGTTAACAGATGGATTTACCCCATCAACTCCTATGTAAGAACCAATGTTTTTCACCCCCTCCTCTTTTAGCAACATTTCTACAAGCTCTTGTTGTTTTTTAATCATCTCTTCATAAGACGCATCCTCAGAAATTTCTAAAATGCCTTGAATAACATTTGTGTCTTGTTGTGGGAAAAATCCTTTAGGAATAATAATAAATAAGAAACTTGTTACAAAAAGTGTTAATAAAAAACCAAAAAAAGTTGCCTTTTGATTGGATAAAACTGTTTTTAAGCTCTTTGCATAGGAAAGTTCAAGTTTTCTCATAAAACCTTTTTTAAAATCTTCTTTTACTTGTAAAGATTTTAAGAGTTTTGAACATAACATTGGTGTTAGGGTTAAAGATACAAAAGCCGAAATTAAGATCGTTAAGGCAAGGGTTATTGAAAATTCTTTAAAAAGCCTTCCAACAATGTCTCCCATAAATAGCAAAGGGATAAGCACAGCTATTAAAGAAAATGTCAAAGAAATAATCGTAAAGCCAATCTGTTTTGAACCTTCTAAAGCCGCTTGAAGTTTGTTTTTTCCCATTTCGATATGCCTTGAAATGTTTTCAAGCATGACAATTGCATCATCAACCACAAAGCCTGTGGCAATGGTAAGAGCCATAATAGACAAGTTATTCAAGCTATAGCCAAATCCATTCATAAAAAAGAACGTCGCAATAATTGAAAGGGGGATTGCAACTCCTGGAATAAAGGTTGCTGGTACATTTTTTAAAAAAACAAAAACTACCAATATTACCAGTAAAATTGAATAAGCTAACTCTTTAATCGCGTCTTTGATAGTGGCTCTAACAGTTTGCGTTTTATCCGTTAAAACAGAAAGCTCAACATCACTAGGCAGGCTACTGGATAAAGATGGTAACAGCTCTTTAATAGATTCAACCACTTGGATAACATTAGCACCTGGTTGCCTTTGAACATTTAAAATGAGAGCCTCTTGGTTATTAAACCATGCCGATTGATAGAGGTTTTCTACGTCTTCTTTTACAGTTGCAACTGTTTCAAGGAAAATTGGCGCCTTATTTTTATAGGCAATTACAAGCTTTTCAAAATCATTTTTTGTAAACAGTTGATCATTAGAGTTGATTTGATAGGTTTGGTAGAGACCATCAATACTGCCTTTAGCTTGGTTTTTATGGTTAGTTGTAATTGCTGTTTTTACGTCATCAAGACTAAGACCAAGTGATGCCAAAGCCGTAGGATTACACTGGATACGAGTACCTGGCCTTTTGCCACCATTAAGTGTTACAAGACCTACTCCCAAAACTTGGGCGATTTTTTGTGACAGCCTTGTTTCAATTTGTTCTTGAAGAAGGTGAAGAGGTGTTGTCTTCGACGTAATCGCAAGTGTTAAAATTGGCGCATCAGCAGGATTTACTTTGTTATAGACAGGCGAATTTGGAAGATCGGAGGGGAGATTGCTAAAAGCTGCGTTCATGGCTGCTTGAACTTCTTGTTCTGCTACGTCTAAGCTCATTCCAAGTGAAAATTTAAGCGTTATAAGCGAGCAACCCCTCATGCTACTTGATACCATTTGAGTAAGCCCTGACATGATGCCAAATTGTTTTTCTAAAGGAGCCGTAACACTACTTGCCATTACCTCAGAACTTGCACCTGGATAGTAAGTGGAAACTTGGATGGTTGGATAATCAACTTCTGGTAAAGCTGAGATAGGTAATAACTTATATCCAAAAATACCTGCTAAAAACAGAGAAACCATTAATAAAATAGTTGTGACAGGCCTTTTGATAAAAGTTGAAGAAAAGTTCATTTCTTAACACTCTTTCTATCCAAGACTGTTCTTACTCTTTGCCCATCTAATATTTTATCTTTACCTTGAGTCACCACCAGCTGATTATCTGTTATTTCTGCTTCAATGGCAGTCGTTTCATCCTTATTTTCGTATAAAATTTTAACGGGCTTTAAAAAAACTTTACGACTTGTATCGTCATAGGTGAAAACAAAAGAGCTTTCCTTGCCTTTTTGAATACTTTTTGTTGGAACCACTAAAGCATTTTCAAGAGATTCAACTTTTATGTGGACGTTTACAAATTGGCCCTGATATAAAAGATTTTCTTTGTTTTCAAGACTTGCCCTTACTTTTATAGTCCCAGTTGAAGTATCAATTTGACTATCAATGGCCTGAATTTGGCCTTGTTCTAATAAGAGTGAATCAGATTTATCAAAAACATCCGCCGTTAAAGGGGTTAAGCTCATAGCTTTTTTAAAAGAAACAATTTTATCCTCTGGAATTGAAAAGACAACAGAAATAGGGCTTAGTTGTGTGACAACCGTAAGAGGGGTTGCATCATTTGGAGTTACATAATTACCAGGATTGGATTGCCTTAAACCAATAACACCATCAATAGGGGCGGTTATTTTGCAATAAGAAAGATTTACTAAAGCAGAGTCAACAAGCCCTTGGTCATATTTCACAAGGCCTTCATACTGCTTTACAAGAGACTTTTGACTGTCTAAGGCCTGTTTTGAAATGGAGTCCATTTTATCAAGGTTTTGATATCTCTTTAAATCAATTTTTGCATTTTCAAGAAGCGCTTGATCTTTTAAAAGTTGCCCTTTGTATTGATCAAGCTGAGCTTGATAAAAGCTTGATTCTAGCGTTAATAGGGGGGCTCCTTTTTTCACCATACTCCCTTCTTTGAACAACACTTTTTCTATTTTTCCACTTACTTGGGGCTTGATGCTAGCGCTTTCAAAGGCTGTAATTGTTCCAACAGTGTTAAGGTAAGTAAAAACCGTCTT
>DATDSS010000044.1:0-3228 GCA_035291245.1 Alphaproteobacteria bacterium
GAGCCCATGGGTGAAAAGTTTTAAACCTTCTGCTGTGGGGAGGCGGCCTGCTGAAGTGTGAGGGGCATATAAAAGCCCAGCTTCTTCAAGGTCTGCCATAACATTTCTGATGGTAGCAGGCGATAACGTTAGCTTCTTTGAAAGGGTCCTTGACCCAATAGGTTCTCCCGTTTCAATATAAGCATCCACAAGCCTGCTAAAGACTTCTAAAGACCGTTGGTTGAGTTCATCTACTGTTAATGTCATACTGCTTCACTAAACTATCCTAAAAAATAAGTAAAAAAAGCCTTTATTTGAGACCTTTTATGTAGTAACCAAGAAATAATACCTATAAACAAGAAATACTATACTATGAGATTAAGTGGAAGAAAAGCACATGAATTGCGCCCTGTTTTTTTAGGCCCAGGTTTTGCAAAATTTGCAGAAGGGTCATGTTTTGTGAAATTTGGCGATACGCATGTGGTGTGTGCTGCAACTGTTGAAGAAAGAGTTCCCCCATTTTTAAGAAATACTGGCTCTGGTTGGGTTACAGCAGAGTACGGTATGCTTCCAAGATGTTCTAAAGACCGCATTGATAGAGAAGCTTCTCGCGGAAAGCAATCAGGAAGAACCCATGAAATTCAACGCCTTATTGGAAGGTCTTTAAGAGCAGTTATCGACCTTAAAGCCTTAGGAGAGCGCCAAATTCGGATTGACTGTGACGTTCTTCAAGCTGATGGTGGAACAAGAACTGCAAGCATTACAGGAGCGTATGTAGCCCTTCACCAAGCTTTGCAAAAAATGGTTGCAAAAGGCACCTTAAAAACTTTTCCTTTAAAAGACACGATTGCTGCTGTTTCTTGCGGAATTGTAAAAGATGAAGCTTTGCTTGATCTTAATTTTGAAGAAGACTCGAGCGCCCAAGTAGATGCCAATTTTGTTTTAACGGGATCAGGTCGTTTAATTGAAGTCCAAGCAAGTGGAGAAGAATCCTCTTTTACCGAAAGCGAGTTTCAAAACCTTTTAAAGTTTGCAAAAGAAGGCATTACTCAGTTAACAGATTTGCAAAAACAGGTCTTGAAAATTTAAAAAAGCAGAGTTTCCTCCCTCTTTCTTCTTTGCTTGAAGTGTTTTATAATGAAGTCGCTTTTAGGAATCAGTAAAAGGAGGAACTTTCATGAATCTTGATACCTTCACAGAACGGTTAAGAGGGTTTTTACAAAGTGCTCAGACCTATTGTTTGAACGAAGGACACCCTTATCTTACCCCCAATCATTTATCTTTAGTCCTTTTAAAAGATGAAGAAGGCTTGTGTAGCGCCCTTTTACAAAGCTGTAATATAAACGCAAAAGAGATACTACAGCACGTTAATGACGCAGTCGCAAAGACTGCAAAGGTCCAGTCAAAAGACCAGACTGTCTATTTAAGCCCTGAGTTGGGTAAAGTTTTTAAAAATGCTGAAACCTTTAGTAAAAAACTAGGGGATCAGTTTATAACAACAGAAGTGGTGTTTTATGCTCTTTGCTCAACCCCCTCTCATAGTCTTTATGACGCCATAAAATCTCAAAAACTTAAAGAAACAGACCTTGAAAAAGCTATTTTAAAACTTAGAAAAGGAAGACCTGCCATGAGTGAAACAGCAGAACAAGCTTATGACGCTCTAAAGCGCTATACAAAAGAACTCACCCAAGCTGCAAAAGAAGGTAAAATTGACCCCGTCATTGGACGAGATGAGGAAATCAGACGTACAATTCAAGTTCTTTCACGTCGTACTAAAAATAATCCTGTCCTAATTGGCGAACCAGGTGTGGGGAAAACTGCTATTGTTGAAGGCCTTGCTCAACGTATTGTAAACGGGGATGTGCCTGAAAGCCTAAAAACTGCTAAACTGTATGTACTTGATTTAGGAGCGCTTTTAGCAGGCGCTAAATATAGGGGTGAGTTCGAAGAACGCTTAAAGGCAGTTTTATCAGAGATTTCTCATGCTGAGGAAGAAACTATTTTATTTATTGACGAGCTGCACACCCTTGTTGGGGCTGGAAAAAGTGATGGCGCCATGGATGCTTCTAATATGTTAAAACCAGCTCTAGCGCGTGGAGAGCTTCACTGTGTCGGAGCCACAACGTTGGATGAATACCGCCAATATATTGAAAAAGACCCAGCTCTTGCCAGGCGCTTTCAACCTGTTTTCGTACAAGAGCCAACGGTTGAAGACACTGTCTCTATTCTAAGAGGGATTAAGGAAAAATACGAACTTCATCATGGTGTGCGTATTAGCGATTCTGCAGTTGTTGCCGCTTGCACCTTATCAAACCGCTATATCACCGATCGTTTCTTGCCAGATAAGGCAATCGATTTGATGGATGAAGCTGCAAGCAGACTTCGCATGGTTGTGGACTCAAAACCAGAAAACATTGATGAACTCGATAGGCGCCTTATTCAGTTAAAAATAGAAAGAGAAGCCTTAAAAAAAGAAACAGACGACGCTTCAAAAGAACGCCTCAAAAAACTAGAAGAAGACATAACAGTTGATGAAGAAACGCTAAAATCTCTTTCTTTCGTTTGGGAAAAGGAAAAAAGTTCCTTACAAGCTTTAAGGAAGTTAAAAGAAGAAAGAGATAACGTCAAACTTCTAATCGAGCAAGCTCAAAGAAGCGGTGATCTTACCAAGGCCAGCGAGCTTTTATACGGAAAATTGCCCTCCTTGGAAACAGCTATCAAAGAGCTTGAAGCAAAATCAACTGAACGAAGCTTAAAAGAAGTTGTAACCGAAAGCGACATCGCAAGCGTTATTTCCAAGTGGACTGGCATTCCTGTTGATAAAATGTTGACAGGGGAGCGTGAAAAGATTTTGAAGATGGAAGATCTTTTAAAGTCACGAGTCATTGGCCAAGAAGAAGCCGTAAATGCCGTTTCAAAAGCCATTAAGCGTGCGCGGGCTGGACTTCATGATCCAAAGCGTCCTATGGGATCGTTTTTGTTTTTGGGGCCAACAGGTGTTGGTAAAACCGAACTCACCAAGGCGTTAGCCGCATTCTTGTTTGATGATGAGTCCCATATGGTTCGCATTGATATGTCTGAGTACATGGAAAAGCACGCAGTCTCCAGACTTATAGGCGCTCCTCCAGGCTATGTTGGTTATGAACAAGGTGGAGAGCTCACAGAAGCCGTCAGAAGGCGTCCTTATCAAGTAATTTTATTTGACGAAGTAGAAAAAGCTCACAAAGTTGTCTTTAACATCCTTCTTCA
>DATDSS010000045.1:0-2896 GCA_035291245.1 Alphaproteobacteria bacterium
GCAATAGTGACCAAAATTAAGCATACAGAGATTAATAATCCCCTTTTTATGCCACTTTGTATAGCTATAGAACCGGTGCATTAAATAGCTATATCCCGGTTTTTTTTCGTAAAAAGTTATAGCCATATCTGTTGGAGCATCTTTTACAGGTATCAAATCAGTAACACCATAACCAACAGGATCTTTTAAAAAGGGACTTTTATAAAAAGAAAGTTTTGAATCTTCGCTAAAACGGACTTCTAAGCCTCTTAAAATTTGTGGCTTGAAACAAATAGGGAGGTTGTTTTCAAAGTTTTTTGGCAAAATAAGAACAACCTTAAGGTCATTTTTTCTTAAAAATCCCTCTGTGGCAAGAAATGCTCTGTAAAACTGGGTGTGATTTGCATAAATAAGCACCTCTTTGGAATTGTTTGGGGCTAAACAAGCGGGTTTTTTTAAAAAGTCTACAAAAGGATTTCCGTTACAGGGCCAAAGTCGAGTTGCATATAATTTTGAGTGAAATAGGGAGTTTGGATCGTAAAACGCTCCTAAAAACCTGCCATTTCGTTGCATAAAATGATCTAAGGGAGATTGAGGATTTTTTTGGAGCTCTAATTCATATTTTTTTTTGTAAAATTCTTCATCAAAATAGGGGGCGACAAGCTTTTTATTTTCTTCGTAGTCACGGTCAAAATATGGCATGAGTTGGAAGTATCCCTCAAGAAGATGGGATTTTGTTCCATAAAGAACACCTAAAAAAAAGAGTGTATAAAGAAAACCTTTTAATGTTTTTTTCATGAAAGCTTAGGATAAGGTTGAAAAATGATTTGCTAATCGAGTATAGCAGACAGGCAAACCCTTTAAGAGGGGAATTTTCAATTTTAAAAAAGAAACTGCTCTAAAAGAGTGGTGCTGAAGACAGGAGTCGAACCTGCGACCTACTGATTACGAATCAGTTGCTCTACCAACTGAGCTACTTCAGCAACTACCTTACACATCAAACTAAAACGCTTTTGAAAAAAACTCAAACTTTTTTAAAAGGAGTTGATGAAATGTTAAAAAATTGTTCTTTATCATTTTTTTTTCCCGCGCTAGGCTTAGTAGAAGAGGAAGTTAAAATTTAGGTAAAATTGATGAAAAAAGAACATGTTGCCGTTGTAACAGGTGGCACAAGAGGGATTGGCGCTGCAATTAGTGAGATACTCTTTCAAAAAGGGTTTAAAGTCATTTCAAATTATGCAGGAAATGATAAGGTGGCTCATCACTTTCAAGAAAAAACTGGAATTCCTGTAAAAAAATGGGATGTTTCAGACTACAAGGCTTGTCAAAAATCTTTTGAGGAAATCGTGCAAGAATTTGGCCCCGTAGACGTTCTTATAAATAATGCTGGCATTACAAAAGACAGTTTTTTACACAAAATGGATCCAGACCACTTTAGTGAAGTCATTCAAACGAATTTGGTTTCTTGCTTTAATACAACCAGATGCGTTATCGAAAGCATGAGAGAGAGAAAATTTGGACGCATCATCAATATTTCTTCTATTAATGGGCTTAAAGGGCAAATTGGTCAAACGAACTATTCCGCTGCAAAAGCTGGTGTTATTGGTTTTACAAAAGCTCTTGCTTTAGAAAACGCTTCAAAAGGCATAACGGTTAATGCAATTGCGCCAGGCTATATTGATACTGATATGTTAAAGGCGATGCCTGAAGAAGTTTTACAAAAAATCATCTCCCAAGTTCCAACAGGCCGCCTTGGTAAAGCCAAAGAGGTTGCAAAAGCAGTTGCATTTTTAAGTGATGAAGACGCAAGCTATATAACAGGTGTGACACTTAGTCTAAATGGCGGTCAATATCTGGCTTAAGCCCTGCTTTAAGATTCTATAAAAAATAAGCAATTGCAAACGTTTTCTGCTTGTGATATTTTTTGAAAGTAAGTGGCCGGGCTGGAAAGAGTTTTCTTTCGGGCATGCCTATCCACTTTTTTATTTAACCTTTAACTTTTAAAGAGAGAAGAAAATGCCCAAGTTAAAAACTAAAAGCAGCGCAAAGAAGCGTTTTCGCGTTTTATCTTCCGGTAAGGTCAAGATGGCTCAAACTGGAAAACGTCACGGTATGATTAAGCGTACATGTAAGTTTGTTCGCAACGCCAGAGGTACTCGTATGATGCACCCAAGCGATGCAAAAAACGTACGTACATATTATTTCCACGTCTAGGAGGTCATTACCATGGCAAGAGTAAAGCGCGGCGTTGTACAACACGCTCGTCATAAAAAAGTTTTAAAAATGGCCAAGGGATACCGCGGTCGTTCCAGTACATGTTTCAGAATAGCTATTGAACGCGTTGAAAAAGGTCTTCAATATGCTTATCGTGACCGTCGCAATAAAAAGCGCGAGTTTAGAGCACTTTGGATTCAACGTATTAACGCAGGTGTCCGTCAATATGAAATGACCTATTCTCGTTTCATTAACGGTTTATTAAAAGCAGGTATTGAAGTCGATCGTAAAGTTATGGCAGATCTCGCTATGAATCAACCTGAGTCTTTCAAAGCTCTTGTGGATCAGGCAAAAACTGCTTTAGCTGCTTAAAGAAATTTAAAAAGAATTTTTTAATAATCCTTTTAGGGGCCCCATTTTTGGGGCTTTTTTTATAAAACATGCTTATTTTTAGGAGTACATACTTTCACATCTATGCCCCATCTTATTAATGGAAAAGCCTTATCTCAAAAACTTAATCAAGAGCTCTTTGAAAAAGTTTCCCTTCTTGAAGTAAAACCAACTCTTCATGTGGTTTTGATTGGGGATAATCCAGCTAGTCAAATTTATGTAAGAAGTAAGCAGAGAGCCTGCGCCTTAGTTGGCATAGAATCGACCATTCATGTGTTAGATAAAAACGTTGAAAAACAGAAGGTTTAGATCG
>DATDSS010000046.1:0-10340 GCA_035291245.1 Alphaproteobacteria bacterium
TAAGCTATCACCTAAGTGGTAAAATCAGCGATAATAATGTTTATAAGGTTTATTATGAGCTTAAAGATTTTAGCTTTTATGATGAAATTAGAAAAAATAGAGAAAATATTTAATGCATAATTTAAGAAAGAGGATACTTGGGTCCTCTTTCTTTTCTTTCTGATTCGGATTTATTTAAGAGTGCAACGTCTTTAAAACAAAATTTAAAATGCCGCCTTCTTGGAAGTATTTAACTTCTTCTTTGGTGTCAACGCGACATAAAAGTTTAAAAGATTTTGTAGTTGAATCTGGATAGGTAATCCTTAAGTCCAAAGACATCTTTGGACTTAAACCTTTTTCAAGGCCAAGAATGTCAATGCTTTCTTTTCCTGTTAGGTTCAAATCTTTACGTGTTACGCCGTTTTCAAAAACAAGAGGAAGAACTCCCATTCCAACAAGATTAGATCTATGGATCCTTTCAAAGCTTTCTGCAATAACTGCTCTTACCCCTAAAAGTCTTGTGCCTTTGGCTGCCCAATCTCTTGAAGAACCAGTTCCATATTCTTTGCCAGCAAACACCACAAGCGGCGTTGAACTCTTTTCATACGCCAGGGCTGCGTCATAGATACTTAAAACCTCGTCGTTAAACTTTGTCCACCCACCTTGAACGTCTGGAGTCATTTCATTTTGAAGACGAATATTTGCAAAAGTTCCACGCATCATGACCTCGTGGTTTCCACGTCTTGCCCCATAAGAGTTAAAGTCTTTTTGATCAATGCCGAGGCTACTTAAAAACTTACCAGCGGGGCCATCTTTTTTAATGCTGCCAGCAGGAGAAATATGGTCTGTTGTGATGCTATCACCTAAAATAGCTAGAATTTTGGCTTCTTTTATCGCATCAACCTCAGGCTTTTCCATCCTAAAATAAGGCGGGTTTTGAATATAAGATGAGTCATCCTTCCAGCTGTAGGTATCACCAAGTGCAGAAGGGATTTTTTGCCATTGTGAGGTACCTTCAAACACATGGGCATATTTTTCTTGAAAAAGTTCAGGCGATAAAGACTCTTTTAAACACGCCCCAATTTCTTCTTGGCTTGGCCAGATATCTTTTAGGTAAACCTCTTTACCATTGTTATCTTTTCCTAAAGAATCTTTGCTAAGATCGATAGTAAGAGTTCCTGCAAGGGCATAAGCAACAACAAGCGCTGGGGAGGCTAAATAATTTGCTTTTACATGAGGGTTCACACGTCCTTCAAAATTTCTATTTCCAGAAAGAACGGCTCCTACATTTAAATCTTTCGATTCAATAGCAGCTATGACGTCTTTATCCAAGGAGCCTGAGTTTCCAATACAGGTGGTGCATCCATAGCCAACTACGTTAAAGCCTAATGCTTCAAGATCTTTTAACAGGTTAGCATTTTCTAAATAAGACGTTACAACTTGCGATCCAGGGGCTAGGGAAGTTTTTACCCACGGTTTGGATTTCAAACCAAGAGCTGCTGCTTTTTTAGCTAAAATCCCAGCACCAATCATTACAGAAGGGTTTGAATTATTAGTACAACTTGTAATAGCAGCAATGACTACGTGTCCATCTGTTATGTTAAAATCTTTTCCAATAACAGGGGCTGTTTGAAAATCATCTTTTTTAAAGGCTTTAAAGGACTCTTTCACGTCTTCAAGTAAAACTTTATCTTGGGGACGTTTTGGTCCAGCAAGACTTGGTCTTACCGTTGAAAGTTCCAAACTGAGCGTGTCTCTGTAGTCTATTTTTTCGTCTCCAGTTGACCATAGCCCTTGAGCTTTGGCATAAGCTTCCACTAACTTTACTTGGGTTTCTTCACGCCCACTTAACCGTAAGTAAGCAAGAGTTTCCTCATCAACTGGAAAAAACCCACACGTTGCACCGTATTCAGGTGCCATGTTGGCAATCGTTGCTCTATCTGCAAGGCTTAGAGATTTCAAACCACTGCCATAAAATTCAACAAACTTACCAACAACGCCTTTTGTTCTTAAAATATTTGTAATAGTTAAAACCAAATCAGTAGCCGTTGTTCCATTGGATAAAGCGCCCTTTAACTCAAAACCCACCACCCCAGGAATCACCATAGAAAGCGGTTGGCCCAGCATAACAGCCTCTGCTTCAATGCCTCCAACACCCCATCCTAAAACTGATAAACCGTTTACCATGGTTGTGTGGCTATCAGTTCCAACAAGGCTGTCTGGATACGCAAGAAGTCGTTCGTTTTCGTCTTTTGTCCATACAACTTTTGCCAAATATTCTAAGTTTACTTGATGGCAAATACCAGTTCCTGGAGGGACTACTTTAAAATTTTTAAAAGCTATTTTCCCCCACTTTAAAAACTCGTACCGTTCATTGTTTCTTTCAAACTCAAGCTTAACGTTCTCGTCAAAAGCTTTGGGGCTTGCATGATAATCCACCATCACAGAGTGATCAATTACAAGATCTACTGGTACTAAGGGGTTGATTTTTTTGGGATCCCCTTTAAGATTTACCATGGCATCGCGCATTGCTGCAAGATCAACAACTGCTGGAACACCTGTAAAATCTTGCATTAAAACACGGGTTGGATAAAAAGAAATTTCTGCCTCTTGTTGCGCTTCAACAGATTTTAAACTCTCAAGCGTAATAGTTTCTCCATCAAAATTTCTAAGTAAATTTTCAAACAAGATTTTAAGAGAGTAGGGGAGGTTTTGTAATTTTTCAAACCCCTCTTTTTCTGCTTTTTTAAGGTCAAAGTAGGAAAATTCTTGAGGGCCAATTTTTAAAGTTGAGGTAAGAGATTCTTTTTCAAAAGAAGACATGAAAAACCTTTTCAATTTTATTAAAACTTATAGCAATTAGAGTAGCTGGAAAGTTACACTGTCTCAAGAAAATTTAGGATAATTTTACCTTGAAAGCCCACGAAGTCACACAAGTAATTGTAAATGGACATTTTTTACGTTAACAGTTGACCAAGATCATTTAAAAGCAATAACGAAAACCTTGACAAAAAGCCCAAAAAACTGCAGATATAAAGATGATACAGTATCATCAAAGAAAGATTAATGACATTTAATGCTTACGGTCTTGGTAAAGACCTTATTTCTCGTCTTGAAGTGATGGGAATTACATCTCCTACACCTATTCAAGCGGCAACTCTTCCTTATGCTCTTCAAGGGCGCGATATTATGGCGCTTGCGCAAACAGGGTCTGGTAAGACGGGCTCTTTTTTGTGGCCGCTTTTGGATATTATGTCTCAAAAAAGACCAAAAGCTCGATTAACGAGGGTTATTATTTTAGAACCCACCAGAGAACTAGCCGCTCAAGTTAGAGAGAATTTCGTAAAAACAAATCCTTTTCCTTACCTCAGGTCTTGTCTACTGGTAGGGGGAGAGTTTATGGGAGATCAAGAAAAGCTCTTAAAAAAAGGTGCTGATTTTATTATTGCAACTCCAGGACGGCTTATTGATCTTTTAAACAGAGGGCGCCTGCTTCTTTCTGGTGTTCAGCATTTAGTGATAGATGAAGCCGATCGAATGCTTGATATGGGCTTTATTCCTGACATCGAAAGATTAGCAAGTCAGTTGCCAACCTTAAGGCAAACACTTTTGTTTAGCGCCACCATGGAAAAAGAGATCCAAGCACTTGGCCACTCTTATATGATTAATCCTAAGTCTTTAGAGACTTCTAAAGCTAATAGTACAGCTGAAACCATTGAGCAGCTTTATGTAGTAGTAGGCGAAGGAGATAAACACTCTGCTGTAAGAAGTCTTTTGAAGGAATATAATCCAACTCAAGGGCTGATATTTTGTAACCGTAAAAAAGATATTGATGTCTTGGTAACATCTTTGAAAAAAGATGGCTTTGAGTCGGTTATGGGGCTTCATGGTGACTTGTCACAGTCCCTTCGTAATGAAACGTTAGCCTCTTTTAAAGCACAAGAGCTAAAATTTTTAGTTGCAAGCGATGTAGCAGCAAGAGGGCTTGACGTAGAAGGTCTCCCCTTAGTAATTAACGCTGATTTGCCTATCCAAAAAGAGGACTATGTTCACCGCATTGGAAGAACAGGCAGAGCTGGGCTTTCGGGCATGGCTATTACGTTGATTGAGAAGAAACAACTTAAAAAACTAAAAATTTTAGAAAATTTTATTAAAAAGCCGCTAGTCCAAAAAGAACTTAAGGTTGAACCTAAAAAAATTATTCTTGAGCCTAAAAAAATTAACATTGTTCTTCAACGTTTTGATGAAGAGCTTAAAGATTATAAAGGGCCCGGTTTTGGCTTTTGGGTGCCTGCTTTTATAAAAAGAGAAGTTTTGTTACCAGACCACGGAACAAACGCTCCTGCGTAAGTCCTGCTTATGAAAGTTTTTTTTTATAAAATTCTTCCAGGCTTTATAGCAGGGCTTATAAAGCTTTTGTATAAAAGCTCTACGTGGGTTTTTATTGGTCAAGAAAATGTTGACCCATTAATTGAGCAAAAAAAGCCTGTAATCGTTGCTTTTTGGCATAGCCAGCTTCTTATGATGCCTATGGCGTGGAGGTGGAAACTTCCCTTTTATATGCTGCTTTCTAAACACAAAGATGGTCAATTTATTGGCGATATTGTAGAGCGCTTTAACATCAGCTCTATTGCAGGGTCCACCAATAGGGGGGGGGCAAGAGCTTTTATACAGCTTAAAAACACCTTAAAAGAAGGAAAAAGTATCGGAATTACCCCCGATGGCCCAAAAGGTCCCCGTCATCAAGCATCCCTTGGTATTATTCAGCTTGCAAAACTTACAAGCACTCCAATTGCCCCGATGACTTATGCCACCAAGTCTTATAAGCTAGCTCCTTCTTGGGACAAGTTGATGATACCTCTTCCTTTTACAAAAGGGGTATATCTGTATGATGAACCATTTTACATAAACCCGGACCACGATATGGAAGAAGCACGATTAGAGTTAGAAAAACGTTTGAACCTGTTGCAACAAAAGGCGCATGATTTTTTTAAAGAAAGTTAAAAATGCTTTTTACTTTTTATAAATTTTTAACAGCTGCGTCTTATCCTCTTTTAAGATTATGGGTGCTAATCCGGCTAAAACACGGTAAAGAGCACAAAGACTTTGTTAAAGAGCGTTTTGGCAGGGCTCGTCACAGACGTCCTGCTGGTACTCTTATTTGGATTCACGCCGCAAGTGTGGGGGAGTCTTTATCGACACTTCCTTTAATAAAGGCTCTTCAAAAAGAGACCCCAAATTCCAAAATTCTTTTGACAACTGGCACAAGAACGTCTCAGGAACTAATAGAAAAAAGACTGCCTGAGGGAGTTTTATTACAAACTATACCCTTTGATATACCTTTTGCTGTTGATGCTTTTTTTAAACATTACAAACCGACACTCGGACTTGTTTTAGAGTCAGAACTTTGGCCCAATCTTTTAAACAGCGCTCCTTGTCCTTTAGTTTTGCTGAATGCACGACTTTCAGATCGTTCTTTTAAAAGATGGAAAATGCTTAAGGGGGTTTTTAAAGATCTTTTAGGGGCTTTTAAAACAATTTATGTGCAATCGACCACAGACCTAAAAAAATATCAACAACTTGGTGTTAAAAACCTCAAGCTTATGACCAATTTGAAGCTTTGTGCTCTTCCTCTTCCTTATGAAGAAGATGTTCTTAATCTTTTAAAAAACAGTCTTAAAGATAGGCCAGTTTGGATTACGGCAAGCACTCACGAAAAAGAAGAAGAAAGAGTTCTAAAGGTTCATCATGAAATTTTAAAAACTTACCCCACCGCATGTTTAGTTTTGGTGCCACGGCATCCCTCACGGTGTAAGAAAATTGAAGAGGATCTCTTAAAAAATAACTTTGAATATGAGCGGTATAGTCACGCTATTGAAGGCTCAACTGTCATTCTTGCAAAGGCTGAGCTATCACCCACAACCAAAGTCTTCTTAATAGACAAACTTGGAACTCTTGGGCTGATCTACGCTCTTAAAAAACCAGTATTTTTAGGAGGAAGCTTTGAACCAATCGGGGGGCATAATATTTTAGAGCCAATTTTACAACGCTGCAGCACGTATTTTGGCCCACATATGGAAAATTTTACAGACCTAGTAACCTTGCTAAAAGATGATCAAAGCTATGTTAAAGATGAAGTAGAGCTTTTAGAAAAACTTTTAAAAGAATTTAGTGATCCCTTAATAGGGATTATGCGTTCTAAAAAAGCTTATGAAAAACTTACTATTTATAAACATGATTTAGAAAAACTAGCAAATGAATTATCAAAAAATATTTAAAAAGTAATTTTTATAAAAAACACTTTTAAATAATATAATTATTTGATAAGGTCGTGAAAAATTATTTATTATCAAATATCCATGAAAAAACTACTTCTTTTGTCTGCATCTTTTGTACTTCCAACTTTTTCCATGTTGCAAGAAGATCCTTACTCCGACCATCACAGTAACGCTCACACTTCATTTTATCATCATGAAACAGAAGCCTTCAAAAGAACATTTTTGTTTATCTTTGATGCCCTAAAACAAGATTTATCTACTCTCACACCTGAAAATTTGCCTTACTTTGAAGATAAGTTTTTAAAGGATTTAAATTGGCTGCAAACTAATTATCATGAAACAGCTCGAACTGTTTTTGGAGCTGATAAAGAATGGTTTAGCGGCCAAGTTAATTTCAAGGACTATTTTGAAGAAATTGAAATTGATAATAATGGAAATTCAATAAATATTTATAACGCTGCACTAAAACTTGTTGTACAGCAAGGCATTGAAGGGGCAACCACCACTTATTCAAAAGTGCAAGAAGCCCTAAAATATATTTTTAGCGCCCCCTTGAGTTGGGATTTTAATTCTTCACAGCATTTTTTAAGTACTCTTGAAGTTTTTGAGTGCTTATTTAGTGAAGAACAAAAAGCGTTCATTTATTCAACGCTGGAGGATCTTGGGGAAAACGACTTAAATATAAAAGTAAGTAAAGAAACTCTAAAGTTTGTAAACATCATTAAAGAACGTGACACAACTATTTTTGATGATTTAGAATCTCTCTTAGTTAGTTACCATAGTTTTTATGGGGAAGAGTCTTTTGACAGCCTTTTAAAAAACATTCTTTTACATGAGTTTCTTACAGAAGATATAGTACAAGCTCATGCTAGCTTAATTCAAAATGAGATATACAAACTTAAAAGAATTGCAAGATCTCAGTTTTTAGAAAGACTATGCTATAGCGATATTCCAAGTGAGTCCGTCACACGTAAATTTTTAGAAAATCTTACGAAAATTAAAAATGTCCAGTTTGTTTATTTAGCTTTTTCTAAGCAAAAAGATTTTAGATCGGATGCTGTAAATACTCAAACTTTATCAAAGTGGTTAGAGGAATATGACGCTCAAATCTTGGGGGAAAACTTCAAAGAAAGAATTAAAGAATTTACTAGAGAAAACTTAACACCATTTCTGTACGAAGGGCAAACTTTCGAGGAAATTGTCAACTTAGTCGAAAAACTTTCTTTTGAATTTCCTAACGCGGCATTTTCACAAGAGATGCGTTATTTAATGAGATCAGAGATCTTATCTCTAAGCACACAAGCAATCATAGAGGAACAACCTCAAGATCTCATAGAAACTACTGAGCCAAAAGAAGTATCTAAAAATGATCTAAAGATAGATATTCTCAATAGAATTTTCAATAAGTTGTCCACTTTAAAAGAGCTAAAAGGTTCATTTTATATCAAAGATTTTTTTGGTATCGTTGATGATGAAGAGTATGGTGAAAGGCATTATAAAATAGCAGCTGATAAAATCTTTAATGACAGGACTACTAATAATGTTTTTACTGACACGAAATTAACGAATGCCTTTGCTTTTTTAAGCTTAGATACGAATAAAGAGCTTGCTGTAAGCTATATCATTAAAGCTTTAAAATGTTTTATTGACGCAGACGAAATTGATGAGGGCATAGAAGAGTTAGAGGATATAGCAAACAATCCTTAAATTCTCTTTTTAAAAGGGTCTTGGATCATTTGTATAGGAAGAGACAAGCCTTTCGTCTGCCTCGTTAAGGGGGGCGTGATCCTCTATAATGCTAACTTTTAATAAAATTACAAGTTCGACGACTTCATCTCCGTCATTAGTGCCTTTTACAAGCTCCCCAATTATAGGAAGCTTGCTTATCCCTGGAAGAGATTGATCAGAATACCTAGACCTCACCTCCAAAAAGCCACCCAAGACAGCAATTTCACCGTCATAGACACTTAAAACGGAATCAATTTCTCTCACCTCTACAACTGGCACCAAAGAGCTTGAGCTGGACGCTGTAATAGACGTATTTGAGCTGCTTGATAGTGCAATATCCACGGCTGGGTCTCTTACACTTTGAGCAAGCCTTGAAATAGTTGGTCTTAAGCTTAAAATAATCTTGCCAGTTTCTTGGTCAATCGAGGGCTGCACTGACATCATGAGCCCTATGTGTACTGTTTGAATATCACTGGAAACAGTGGTCGTTTCCCTATTAGAGTTTGTATAAAAACTTTTGTCGTAGTTAAGCTTAAAATAAACTTGATTTTGGGCAACTTTTAGGAGTGCCGTTTGGTTATTTAAAACAGTTAACCTTGGGCTTGATAAAGTTTTTGCTGTTCCAAAAGTTTGAATGGATTGTAAAATAGCTGAAAAAGTTTTATCCGTTAAGCCAAAACTTACATAATCAGATTGAGCTCTTGCTACATTTAAAGATTCAGCTGACCTTGCAAGATCTCCAAAATTAGCTGAAGTTTTTAAATCTCCGCCTTGTACTTTTGACCAATTGATACCACTTCGATATTGGTCACTTAAAGAAACTTCAATGACTTTTGCTTCGATTAAAACTTGAGTTGCCACAACCTTTTTTAAAAGTTTTAGATAGGATTGTATGGATTCGTGGCATTTTGAAGATGCAAAAACATTAATGACGCCTGCTTGTTTATGAAGAGAGTAGGCGGCTTTATAAGCTTGTTCTTGTAAGATAACAGAGTCAAGAGCAGCCTTTAATTCAGCCCAAAATCATTGGAAGCTTTCATTTCCAAACGACTTGCTGAGCCGTTATCACCTGTTGTTGCAGAGTCTTGAGCTTTATTAGAGCTAAAAACATCGGTTGCAATGGAGACTTGCGTTTGTGAAGATCTATTAAGGTTTAAAAACTGAATATCATAATTTTGGCTATAGGGTTTATCTGGTTGAATTTTTACAGCCCCCCCCTTTTCTTGTAAATTTAAGATTTCCCATTTCGCATAGGTCCCAAATAACCTCTATCAAAGGTTTTTGGGTAACGCTGTAAAGCGGGAATACCTCTAAAGAGTTATCCAGTTGAATATCAATTTTGGCTTGTTTAGAAAGGGCTAACAGGGCTTCTTTTAAAGGGATATCCCCTGAAAGAGTAAGGCTTACAGGCTTAAGTAGCGTATCTGGTATTGGATCAGGTACAACGTCAAGTTTTTGCTTTACCTTGGGCTTTTTTATTTTTTTTGCCGGAGGCTGTGTAAGCTCTTTTAAGTCCTCTTGTGTAGGCTTTGGCCCTAAAACAGGTTCAGACTTATCCAGCCTGCAACTGTTTAAAATGCTCAAAAGCAACACTAAAAAAAGATGCGCATGTTTCATTAAATTTCACTTTCGTAAAAAAGCTTACAAGTACAGAATTTTTTTAAGCCCCATTTAAAATCAGGGCTTAAAAATTATTTAAAAGAGGTGGTCTTAAACAGATTCGATGGCGATAGCAACGGCTTCTCCTCCTCCAATACAAAGGGTTGCCATTCCCGTTTTATAGGATTTATCTTGCATCAAGTGACAAAGAGTTGTGAGAATACGCGCACCACTTGCTCCAATAGGGTGCCCAAGCGCACAAGCCCCCCCTCTTTGATTTACCTTTTCTGTTGGAAGCTTAAGATCGTGGATTGCTGCCATTGTAACAACTGCAAAAGCTTCATTTACTTCAAAAGCATCAACTTGATCTGGGCTCAAAGAAAGTTGATCAAAAAGTTTTTTCATAGCCCCAACCGGAGCCGTTGTAAACCACTCTGGTCCGTGTGAATGCTGAGACATTCCTGTGATTTTAAAAAGGGGTGTTAAGTTATGTTCTTTTAACGCTTCCTCACTTGCCAGTAATATAGCAGCAGCTCCATCTGCAATAGAAGAAGACGAGGCAGCAGTAATTGTACCATCCTTAGAGAAAGCGGGCCTTAAAGTTGGTATTTTTTCAGGCTTAATTTTCAAAAGAGTTTCATCACGAGTCAAAGGCTCGTCTTTGAAAATTACGGGCACAATTTCGCCAAGAAACTCGGCATTTTCCTGCGCATTTTTGGCTTTTTCATAAGTTTGAAGAGCAAACTTGTCTTGATC
>DATDSS010000047.1:0-3875 GCA_035291245.1 Alphaproteobacteria bacterium
AAGGAAACCCCCTTATGGGATTTTTTCCTTATTAAGCGCCTTTTCTCCAAAATAAGATTTTATTGCCCCTCCTGCAGTCTTTTCTCTCTAACTATCGCAAAAAACTTAAAAAGTTAGGAGGGGGAGTCGTGGAAATTTTACCTAAATAATAGACCTCTTTTTTAAGACTTCCCCATGCTTGCCTATTGGAAGCACTTATAAAAAATTAAGGGTGTGCCCCCTGTGTACGACTGCGGACTTTTTTTAATTTTCTGCACAGCCATAAAAAATCACAAAAAAAGTCTTTGCAAAGAGATCTATTTTTTAAAGGTTTAAGCTGTTACTTCGAATTATTGCCATAAAAAATCTTTTTAAAATCTCTAGAGTTAGCTATGATTCCAAGCACAAGGGACTAATTCAACCGGTTTTTTAATGAATTTTATTGAAGCACTACAAGAAAAAGTAAAACAAAAATTAAACGAAACGCTACACGCCTTAGACGCTACACAAGCTTATGATTTATCCAAAGTTGTTTTAGAAAGCCCAAAAGAGAAAACTCATGGGGATTTTGCTACAAATGCTGCAATGGTTTTAGCAAAAGGGCTTGGCATGAGTCCACAAAAGTTGGCTACTTATTTTATAGAAAAGTTAAAAGAGCTACCTGAAATAAAAGAGGCCTCCATAGCAGGGCCTGGTTTTATTAACTTGAGCTTAAAAGAAGAAGTTTGGTATGACATGTTGCCAAAGATTTATTCACAAGGTGCGTCTTATGGTAAAAGCCTAGCCTTTAAAGGAAAAACGGCCAACGTGGAGTATGTTTCTGTTAACCCCACAGGCCCCCTTCATACTGGACATGGCAGAAATGCTGTTTTAGGAGACGCAATTGCCTCTTTATTGCACGCTGTTGGCTATACCGTTACCAAAGAATACTATGTCAATGACGCAGGCGGTCAAGTCGATCATCTAGCGCGCTCAGTTTACCTAAGGTATGAACAAGAGTTAGGAAAAACTTTGACTGAGCAAGACTTTTCCAAAGATATGTACAGAGGCGATTACTTAATCCCTGTTGGTAAAGCGTTGGCTGAAAAATATAAAGATCAGTTTTTAAACCAACCAGAATCCGTTTGGTTAGAGATGTTTAAAACTGAAGCAGTAGCTCATATGATGATCCCCATTAAAGAAGACCTAAAATCTTTAGGCGTAGATATGGATATTTACACCTCTGAAAAAGGGTTATGGGATAAAAAACTTATTGAAAAAACTGTTGAGACTTTAACTCAAAAAGGTGCTATTTACCAAGGTATCCTAGAAGCGCCAAAAGGTCATACATTGGAAGATTGGGAGCCAAGAGAGCAAAAGCTTTTTAAATCCACAGCTTATGGTGATGACAAGGATAGAAGTGTCCAAAAATCAGATGGAAGCTGGACGTATTTTGCAGGGGATTTAGCTTATCACTATGACAAGCTGCAAAGAGGATATGACAGTTTGGTAAACGTTTTTGGAGCAGACCATGCAGGCTATTTAAAACGCCTAAAAGCTGCTGTTAAGGCTTTGTCTGACGATACGGTAGATCTAGAAATTTGCGTGTGTCAAATGGTAAACTTTGTAGATAAGGGTGCCCCTGTTCGTATGTCCAAAAGAGCTGGAACTTTTATCAGGCTTAAAGACTTGATCGATAGAGTTGGAAAAGATGCAACACGCTTTTTGCTGTTAACAAGGCGTCACGATGTGAGTATTGATTTTGACTTTGAAAAGGCTGTGGAACAATCAAAGGATAACCCATTATTTTATGTGCAGTACGCTCATGCTCGTATTAATTCTGTTTATAAGCACGCCCTTGAAACATTTTCTGATTTAAAGGAAGAAGACCTAAAAGAAGCTAAGTCCGGCCTTTTAAAAGATGTTGCTGAGCATGAAATTATCAAGCTTGTTTCAAAATGGCCAAGCATTATTGAGCAAGCTGCAAAAGCTAGAGAGCCACACCGTATCACAGCTTTTCTTCAAGAGTTAGCCGGCAGTTTTCATGCTCTTTGGAACAAGGGAAGAGACAATGTTGATTTAAGGTTCATTGCTCCAAAGGATAAAGACCTTAGTCTTGCAAGATTATTGCTTTTAAAAACACTAGCCTTAGTTTTAGCTTCTGGGTTAACATTACTTGGTATAGAGCCTGTGGATGAAATGCATTAAGGGGGAAAAAGTCCATGTTTAATTCAAGAAAGCCACCTTTTGATAAATCTCAGTCTTCACAAGAATTAGGACAAAGAGATCCTTTTGATCGTGAGCCTAGACTTTTTAATGAAGGAGAATCTTTTTCACAGCAAGATTCTTCTTTATTTTCAAGGCAGTCTTCTCAAAATCCTTATCCCCAAGACGAAAGAAAAGGGCCATGCCTTGTGGCAACCAACGACTTTTCTCAAGGGGCTTTTGAAAGGCAACCCACAACTGAAGAAGTGCCTTTTGATAGTAACAGATATCCAAGAGGGCAAGATCCATACGCTTTTCAAGAGCCTTCTTACGAGCCAAGCGGGCGCTATGAAAAGCAAGGCCCTCAATCATCGTACGACTCAAGGCAGAATTTTTTTAAAAATCAGTCTTATTACCCACAAGAAAGCGAGCAACAACCCCTTTATACCTCCCAAAGGGAGCCTGCTTTTGGAAAGGATTCTTACCAAGATTATGAAAGACAAGAGTACGCCCCCAGAGATTCATTAAGAGAAGGTGTCAGACCTTCTCCAAGGGCTTTTGGAACGGCTTATCCAAATCAAGATGCCCCCTCCCCCCAAGATCCAACATTTCAAAGTAACTCTAGGCATTTTTGGCCAGAATCTTCAACAGATCAAGGCGATTATGAAGAAGACTATGAAGAAGAAAATTGGCAAGAAGAGGATTCAAAAGGACCTATGCGCTATGTGCTTGCTATTGCTATTTTGGTCATAGTAACTGTCTTAGGGTGGTTTGGTTTCAGGTGGTTAACTGGTAACAGCTCTTCTTATCCCCCCTTAATTCAAGCAGAACAAGGACCTTTTAAGGTAAGGCCTGATAATCCTGGTGGGATGCTGATCCCTCATCAAGATAAACTTGTTTATAGAAGGCTTACACCTGGAGGTGGCAACGAGCCAGCTGAGCAGTTAATTGCCCCACAAGAAGAAGTCGTGATTTCGCAAGAACAAGGCTATTTAGAAGAAGCTCAACAAGGCCAACCCTTAATGTTTGTGGACCAAAATGGTCAAATTCACCAAGTAGTCCCACAACAGCAAGGCTATGCAAGTGTTCCTGCTTATGCGACGCAACAAGGTGTTTCTCCTGCTTATCCTCAAGAGCTTGTTCAAAATGCTCCAGCGATGACAGCGCCTCAACAAGCAATTCCTCAAGGGGGAACGTCTTATGCTCAACAACAGCAAGGACTTGTTCAAAATACAGTTCCTGTACAAACTTCGCCTCAACAAGCCCCCCATGGGACAATTCCTTATAATCAGGCTTATCCTCAGCAACCTCAGACTCAAGCAGTTGCCCAGCAGCAACAAGCAGCAGCCCCTTTACCACAGTCTGCTCAATCAAGTACACTAGCTCCTCAAGAAGAAGAGCAAGCAGGGCAACAAGGGCCAATCGTTGCTAAAACAGAAGTGGTTTCTTCGAAAGAGACGTCTAAAAAGGCGCAAACTTTGGATGACGTGATGGATTCGTCTTCTTCCGATAAAGCTCAAGAGGCTCCTGTAAAAAGTAAGTACCGAGCCCAAATTGCAACTTTTAAAAATAAGTCAGATGCAGAAAATGAGAAAAACAGACTTTTAAAAGAAAAAGCAAGTATTTTTGCACAAACGGGCATTGATATTAAAAAACTAAAAGAAGATAGTTATGTGTTGCTTGCGGGGTCTTTTAATACAAGAACACTTGCT
>DATDSS010000048.1:0-6098 GCA_035291245.1 Alphaproteobacteria bacterium
AAAGTTTTTCTTATATATTTAAATACTACCTTAATAATTAGCTGAAATTGATCTTGAAATAATAACTGCTACTTAAGTAAGCTATTTCTTAGGAGTTGTGATCTTAATATCAAGTTACTTTGGGATAAAAGGAGATAAAGCTCAATCGTGCTAGAAAAAAATAAAATCATAAAAATACTAGCTGGCGCTACATGCGTTTTTATCGTTGCTTGTCTTATGAACTCCACTGTTCAACAACACCTATTAAAAGAGCTTTCTCCCAAAATCATTCCGTCTTTAAAGACCTTTGAGTTTAGTGATTTTAAGGGAAACCTTCTAACCTCTGTAACATGCAAAAATCTAAAAGTTGAGACGCAAACTGACCTTTTAATTATAGAAGATTTTACTTTTTCTTGGAGTGCCTTAGCTTTATTAAAAGGAAAAATCCATATTGAAAATCTTTTAGCCCATGGTTTAACACTTGTAAAAACAGCACAAGATCCTAGCGCTTTACCTATGACAGAAACACTGAAACAAATTTTTCCTAAAGCTTTAAAGCTTTTATCAAGACTTACAATCGATCAGTTAGACTTACAAAAAGCCGCACTTTACGAGCAAGAAGTATCATGCTTTTTAAAAACTCATGATACGCAGATGATTTCTTTTAAACTTGCCCATGAAAATACAACACTTTTGTCTTTTGATCTTAATGAAGGAAAGCTTTTAGGATGTTTAGAATCACAAAATGGTGACATTCATCTTTCCACAAAGCCTGAATGCTCTTCTATTTTAGTTTTTAGAGATATGGAGCTTAAGAGCACTTTAGCTGGGAGTACATTTTCCCTAAAAGGGGATATAAGCTTGGAAGAGTCTTGTTTAAACATTTCATGCAACCATCTTTTAAAAGAAGGAAAAAAGTTATTAGGAGCGTCAAATCTTACTCTTGACTTGGATCAAATACAACTTACAGGTACTCTTCAAGGAACTATTGAAGATCAAGAGATTGGATTAGGAATAACTGCTACGCCAAAAGATCTTTTACTATTGTATGAAAGTGACAAAAATCCAGATATTTTATCAAAAGCGCTTTTGAAAGTTGATTTAAATAACTTTTCAAATATGCTTTGTTCTTTGGAGGTTGAAAATAAGAAAGGGGCGCTATCACTTACTGCAGATTTACAGATTTTTGAGTCAAAAATTACGTTTAAAAGCTTAAATAAGAATAATATTAACCAAACGATTTTTTCATGGAAAGATAAAGAGAATCTTGTTTTTATAAGCTCTTTGTTACCACTTGATGATATAAGTTCTTTTTTGGGATTTCCTTTGAAAGCTTTTGCAACTGTTTCTGCTTTAATAAGTTCGAAAAAAGAGTCCTCTATCGATATTTCTTTAAAAGATATAAAGGATAATCAAGCAGAGATTGAGTCCGCCGCCTTAAAGGCTGTGTTAGATAAAGATAAAGATTTAAAGAACCTTACTTTTCAATCCTCAAAAGGTGTAGTACTTTCTGTTCCTTTCCAAGCTTTAGAAGGAAACTATGATAAGACGTCGCAAAAATGGTCTTTAAACATCACAACCTATCTTAGGAATAAAGTAAAGCCAGCGATTTTTGAGTTTGAAGGTCTTTTTGATCAAAACCAACTTAAAATTGATCATCTAAAGCTTAAGGCTAATTATTTGCTGGTTCAAAATGAAACCCCCGTAACGGTATCTTTAACCCCTAACAACACAAAAATCGATGCGTTTAGTATCAGCGTTAATGAGGGGAAAATTTTAACTGAGGGCGTAACATTTACCCCAACTTTACAAGGCGCTTTAAGGGCTCAAAATGTGCCGTTAAAACTTTTAAGGACGATAACACCAGATTTAAAATATGAAGGTAACTTTTTCTTAGAATCTTTTTTTGGAGCACAGGGTGATACGCCTGATACCCTTTGGCGCTATCAACTTTTTATTGAAAATACGAAGTATGGTTTAGGATCTGTACAAGCAAAGGATTTAAATTTTGCACAAGATACTGATACTCTTCAAGGCCTAACCTTAGGGATAAAAGGAAAAGCTACAAAAAACAAACTTACTTTTGAAATTCTTCCTTTGGACCTTAAGGATTTTACGCTCTCTTTAAAAGCAGCGCTTGATCTTAAGACAGCAGCCTTAGACGGGAATTTAAAAATAGAGGGACTTCTTCAAACGCTTCACCCGCTAATACCTTATGGTGAAATTATCGGAGGGCACGTCAAAGCTGATATCGCTTTAAAAGGCTCTCTTTTAAATCCCAGCTTTCAGGGAGACTTAAGTCTTCAAAAGGGCTATTTAGAGCTTGCAGACTATGGAACCACGTTAAGGGATATGAACGCGCAAATTGAAATAAGGGATAAGGTTTTAAAAATCAAGGGATTAACTGCAAAAGATTCAAGACGTGACGAGTCCTGTGGGAGTGTAGTTGGAAGTGGAAGTCTTACGCTTGATATGAAGTCTTTGATTCTGTTTGATCTAAGCTTAGAGCTTAACAAACTTTTAGCAGTTTATTCAGACTTTTTAGTGGTTGAAGCAACAGGTCCCATATCCCTAAAAGGAAAAGGACTTGAATCTCTTATAAAAGGAGAAATTGCGTGTTCTATTGCTCAAGTGGATCTTGGGCAAACAGCATCAGGCGTTAAGACCATAAAACTTAAAGAAATTGTTTCTTCAAAAAGAAAGAACAGACATCACAAGTATCTAAGGCAAAAAAAGAAAAAACAATACCAAGGGGTGATTTTTCCAATTGACCTTTTGTTAACATTTCCCAAAGGCTGTCAAATTGAGGGGTTGGGTATTAATACACTGTTAAATGGCTCTTTAAGGGTTATAGAAGACCTGGGAAATCCTGCCTTAAAAGGAGACTTAGAAGCAGAAAAGGGTGGTTTGAAGCTCTTTAATACGCAGCTTAAAATTTATAAAGGTTTGATCCACTACGATGGAAGCCCAAAGAATGAGCCAACTCTTGATCTAAAGGCTGGTAAAAAAATTGGTAACTATTTGGTATACTTAAATATTAAAGGAACATCAGTGTTACCTAAAATAACGTTTACAGCAAATCCCGCTTTATCCCCTCAAGAAGCCATGGCAAGGCTTGTTTTTGGAAAAAGCATCAACAAACTTTCAGCAGGAGAAAGTTTGTTTGTGGCAACATCCCTTGCAGGAGGGGGGGCTCAATCCGGCGGGATTATCGATTCTTTAAAAACAGGGCTTGGGTTTGATACTATTGAAATAAAAGAGTCACATGATAAAGAGCAACAAGACAAACAAAAAGGA
The DNA here is from genome assembly GCA_035291245.1 of Alphaproteobacteria bacterium. Classification (GTDB taxonomy): domain Bacteria; phylum Pseudomonadota; class Alphaproteobacteria; order Paracaedibacterales; family DATDSS01; genus DATDSS01. The sequence goes on from DATDSS010000048.1 coordinate 3,277, forward strand.
CAATCTCTTCAACTTGGTAAACGTCTTTCAGACAAAGTTTTTGTTTCTCTTAATCAAGGCCTTGGGTCAGACACCAGCAAAGCTTCTGTTGATATTATGATCAATGATTATGTAGAAGGCACGCTTGATGCCGGGGCTCAAACAAGTGGAGCTGAATTAAAGCTCTATAAAAGATATTAGGTAATTTAAGAAAATATTAATAAAAATATCGTAGACTTATAATTAACTAAATTATTTTGACTATTTTAAATTTATTGTTTTATAAAGAAAAACTTAATAAAAATTAAAGTTTTAAAAATGATAAAAAATATTCTAATGATCTTAATAGGATTTTGTACTATTTCTTATACCAATCCTAATGATAGTGATCAGATCATGGAAAATAATGAGTCTACAAAAACTCAAACACATGATGCACTAACTCCTAAAAAAGAAGGCGAAATAAGAAATCCATTCGATCCTAATTACAAAGGAAAGAAAACTATGGCTATAGATGAAATTCAATCTATTCAAGAAGACAATAAACTTTGTAATTCATTTAATAATATCAAGTTACAAAAGACTCCCCCCCTCCTAACAATTACTATACCTAAGTTCCCTGGGCTTTCTAAAACCTCCGGCATAATCAAGCAAAATAAGCTATTAGAAGCTAGAAAAAAATATCTCCTAATCACAGCCCCTTCTACGTCATCTGATTTTTCAGTTAAAGCTTTAACCTCTGAAGAGGAAGCTCAACAAGAAAATCAGAACAAATAATTACTGCTCAAAAAAATTAGTATTAATAGGTTTTAAAAGTCTGATTTCATAAAAATATGTTGCTGTATTGTTTAGTTTTCCGTCACACTTAAAGACAAAAGACACTATAAAAACAGCAAAAAACTTGGAGCGGCTTTTACTTAAAACACCTTCTGTTTTTCTCTTGTATGCGCCGCTTCTTCTTTCTTTTGGAATTGGAATTGGGTGGTTTTTCCCTTCGGAGCAACGACTTGAAATTCTTTTAAGCCTTGGGGTTTTTTTGAGTTTATTTTATAAAAAGCACCCCTTAATTCTATCAGTTTTTTGCGCGCTTATTATGGGATGGGTGAGTTTTAGCTATCAACAACGTATCCTAACCCCACAAATTTCAAGCTCCTTGAATCACGTTACAATAACTGGCACCTTGGAATCTTTTGAGCGCAAAGATCATCAAGCTCACCTTGTCGTAAAACTGCAATCTGTTACGCCCTTTTTAGGTGCTTTACCTAAAAAACTAAAGGTCTTTGCGCCTTATGACAAGGTACAATTTTTAGATCTTTTTAGTAAAATTACTTTTAAAGGGGATCTGTGGCCGCTTCCTAAACCTTACACACCATACAACTACCCATTAAAAAGGCAACTGCTTTTTCAAGGTATTGGAGGCTATGCCAGGCTAGGATCCCTTGAAGCCATAGAAGCCTCCCCTTCTAAAGGTGTGTTACAAAGCCTAAGCACGCTTCGCCAACGGTTGAGCGAACAACTTTACGCGCACTTAAAAAAATATGACCTACAAGCAGCAGCTATTGCCGATGCACTTTTAACAGGAAAGCGCCAAGACATTCACCCCAGTATCAGACAACATTACGTTCAAGCAGGCATAGCCCATGTTCTTGCTATTTCTGGCCTTCACTTAAGCTTAGTAGCAGGATTTGTTTTTTTATTATTAAGAAGAGGGCTCATCCCTTTGTCTTTTTTATTTTTTCAAGGTCTCAATCTTAAAAAAGTTGCAGCTGTTGGTGTTATTTTATTAACTGCTTTTTATGTGGTGATCTCTGGGATGGGCTATCCCGCTTTACGTGCATTTGTCATGATTTCTATGGCAATGGTAGGCATTTTACTTGACAGGCAAGGGCTAACGCTTAGATTTTTAGCTTTATCGGCAACTTTTATTTTACTAATTGATCCTCACAGCCTCTTTAGCATTAGTTTTCAACTTTCTTTTGCGGCTGTTTTAGCGTTGGTCGCTTTTTATGAAACTATTCAAAACCTGTGGGATAAACTTTTAAAAAAAGGCTTCTTTTACAGAGTTATAGGCTATTTTCTTGGCATCACCTTAAGTAGCGTTCTTGCAACATTGGCAACGCTTCCTTATACAGTTGTTCATTTTCATCAGTTCACCCTCCAAGCAATTTTGGGGAACCTTATTGCCATTCCCTTAATGGGGTTTTGGATTATGCCGTTACTGTTTTTATGTTGTTTTTCTTTGCTTGTTGGGGGGTGGGATTTTGGATTTTATCTACTTTATGAAGGGATCTATAGCTTAACCCAAAGTGCACAATTTGTAAGTTTACTACCTGGCTCTAAAATTATTCTAGCTAGCCCCTCTTTATGGTTTTTACCACTTTTTTCCATTGGGTTTGTGTTACTAAGCATTGGAAATAGGCGCATAAAAACTCTTGGGGTGGCCGTCATACTTTTATCATTATTTTTCTTAAAAACTGTCAAAAAACCTTTTGTATTGGCATCAAATCAAGCAAAAGAAATAGCCTATATTACAGATGATACCTTATGGATTTTAAAAGGGCGTGAGAATTCTTTTGCTATAAAGTCTTGGGTGGAAACTTGGGATTTGAAAGAGGTTAAAAAGATTCCCTTAACTATTTCAAAGATCAAACACGTTCTTTTTATCCCCTACCCCTTTGAAAATAAGCAGCCGTACGAATGTTCAAGCGCCAGCATCGTCTTGTCAAATGGGTACTTGGACACAAAATGTGCCACCAACCCTTGGAGAGTTGATAAAGCAGGGCCTACGCACGAAAATAAAATAAGGGACATAAGCAAAGATTTCAGATAAATTTTGATAAAAC
>DATDSS010000049.1:0-5245 GCA_035291245.1 Alphaproteobacteria bacterium
CACCCTCTATCAAAATTTCATCCATATCCCGTTGATAGATATCACGAAGCGCTCGCTGAATTAAGCTTCCTTCTTCGTAAACCAAAGCAGGTGCAATAGAATTTAACGCTTTTTCTCTAATATCAGCCCAAATTTTTAAAATATACTCATAGTCGCGCCTGACTTCGGTTTTGCTGCGCAGTTGCCCAGCTGTTCTGATAATAACGCTCATGCCTTCTTGAAGTTTCAGGTCACCTACTAAGTCTTTTAGGCGTTTTCTGTCATCGCCATCACTGATTTTTCTGGAAACGCCACCAGTTCTTCTGCCTGCATTAGGCATTAAAACGCAATACCTTCCAGCAAGGCTTAAAAACGTGGTAAGAGCAGCGCCCTTGCCACCCCGTTCTTCCTTTACCACTTGGATCAGCATAATTTGCTTACGCTTAATAACCTCTTGGATTTTATAGCGATAACCGCGATTACGACCGGTTTCTTCTTTGCCTTCTATAGCTTCTTCAGAAATTTCTTGCTCTGCTAGAGGTAAAGCCTCGTCTTGGTCTTCCTCTTGACGATCAGAAACAGGAATATAGTAATAGTCTGGATGGATTTCACTAAAAGGTAGAAATCCATTTTTTCCAGCACCGTATTCCACAAAGGCCGCCTGTAACGAAGGCTCTACGCGAATAACCTTTGCAAGATAGATATTGCCTTTTACTTGTTTTTTTGTACAGGTCTCAGACTCGAATTCTTCTAATTTTCCCTCGTTAACGATTGCTAGACGTACTTCCTCAGCATGGGTTGAGTCGATTAATAATTTTTTTGTCATTAGAATAAAAGCTCCCTAAAGTCCAAAAAGAGCTCATCGTAATAGGTGATTTATATAAGATGTGCAACGAGTAGCCCTCTTTGATAAAATTCAAAATATTTAAAAACGGTTTTTAAAAAAGCTGTCTTTTTTAGTGAAACATCCAAATAAAGGCTGAAAAATAAAAAATTTCCCTTAATAATAATGCTTCAAATAGCTTTTAAAAGCCGTGGAGAGAAAATCCCGTCGCCTTTTTTATGGTGGTAAGTTCAAAAGGCAATCAGGTCTTCCCTACCACCTAATATATTAGACGATCAAAATTTAAAAACAAAAGAAAATTTACAAATTTTTCATAAATCCGACCATTTAAGTAGGTTTTCTAGGCAAAATAAGCCGATTTTTACTGAAATCCGGCTTTGGAAGCGTAAAAAATCTTGAGTAAAGTTTGACTAAGCTTTGTAAAATTAACGTTTTATTAAGCAGTTGTTTGGTAAAAACAAAAGAAAAAAGAAAAATTTCATGGTTTACTGTTTAGGGGTTCCCTTTGGCTTTGGCGCAAAAGATAATAGGACACAGCTTGGTCCATACCATCTTATTGATGATATCTTAGAGGTTTTTGGACAAACAACTTTTTTAAAAACAGCGTTAAACAACGAGGGCTATTCATATGATCAAGCCTTAGAAGAAAGTTATCAACTCTGTAAATCTTTAGCAGCTGAGGTTGAAAAGATTTTAATAACAGGGCAAAAGCCCCTTGTAATAGGAGGGGACCATTCCATTGCAGTTGGAACATGGGTAGGCGCTAAGAACTTCATCAAAAATAAGACGCTGGGGCTGTTGTGGTTCGATGCCCATTTAGATGCGCATATCTATCAAACTTCTCCTAGTAAGCGGTTGCACGGTATGCCTATTTCAGTTCTTTTAGGTTATGGGGATAAGAAACTGCAAGCGCTATCTTCTCATGGCGCATGTCTTGATTTTTCGAATTTAATCTATATCGGAGCAAGGAGCTTTGAATCCCCAGAGAGGGATTTTTTAGAAGAAAGAGCTGTAAAAATCTATTATATGGAGGACATTCAAAAACGTGGGCTAGAGGAAATCGTAAGAGAAGCCATAAACACTCTTGAAGCGCAGGTAGATTTTTTAGGCATTAGTTTGGATATTGATTTTTTTGACCCACAAGATGCCCCAGGCACAGGAACAAGAGAAAAAAAGGGGGCTCACTTTCAAGAATTTTTACCGATAGTAAAGACTATTTTAAAAAATCCTAAAACAATCGCATTTGAAATAGCGGAATACAATCCCAAAAAAGACAAAGAAAACCTTACTAAAAACCTTATGGTTGAGCTTTTAAAGGTGGCCCAAAAAAGCATGGGGCGCTCTTTTTAAAAAAGAAGGGCTTTAAAAAAGACTTGACAAAAGCCTTCATAAAAAAGCAAGATTAACACCTTGTGCTAAAGAAAAGCACACAAAGGTTTCTAGGTAGCCCTTAGTTTTTAGTTTCTTTAGTTGTATTTTTCACTTAAAAAAACGTCAAATCACGGTATTTAAGAAATCTTAACCAACAGAAAAACACTGAAACTTTAAACCTTAAAGGACATACTTTACATATTATGAAGACTATAAAAAATTTTGAATCATTTAAACTTCCAACAGAAGTGCTGGCTTCTTTAAAAAGCATTAAATTCAATGAGCCAACAGAAATCCAAGCTCAGACCATTCCTCATGCTATTGAAGGAAAAGATGTGTTGGCAACAGCTCAAACTGGAACTGGAAAAACCGCTGCGTTTGGGATTCCTGTTGCTACTTTTTTGATTAACAATCCCGAAAAAAGCGTTCTAATCTTATCCCCAACTCGTGAGTTAGCTGTTCAAATTCACGATACTATGAGGCTTTTTTTAAAAAACACTCCTTCTGTTCTTACCGCCCTCTTAATTGGCGGAGATCCTATGGGAAAGCAAATAAAAGCTTTAGAGGGCAATGCTCGTTTTGTAAGACATAAAAAAGAGCAATTGAATTTTCCCCGTTTAATTGTGGGTACTCCTGGACGCGTAAACGATCACTTATTGCGCCAAACACTTCATTTGCACACTACAGAATTATTAGTCTTAGATGAAGTCGATCGTATGTTGGATATGGGCTTTGTTGTGCAGTTAGACAAAATTGCCACATTTTTACCAAAAGTGCGTCAAACTTTAATGTTTTCAGCAACTCTTTCAAAAGAAGTTAACAGAATTGCTCAAAACTATTTAACAGATCCTGTTAGAGTTAATGTTGGAAGCGTCACCTCTCCCACAGAAAACGTTACCCAAGAAGTTGTAAAGCTGAAAGAAGAAGAAAAGTACGACGTTTTATTGCAAAAATTAGCTGAAGTAAAAAGCTCTGCTATTATCTTTGTTAAAACAAAATATGGGACTGAAAAGCTTGCAAAAAGACTTTGTGGCAGCGGCATTGAAGCATGTGCTATTCACGGAGACTTACGCCAAAGATCACGTGATCGCCTTATTTCTCAGTTTAGACTTGAAAAGTTTAACGTTCTTGTGGCGACAGATATCGCTGCGCGTGGATTAGACATCCCTCATATTGAATGTGTTATCAACTTTGACCTCCCCCCTTGTCCAGAAGACTATATCCACCGCATTGGACGAACAGGAAGAGCAGGAGCCAAAGGCCACGCCCTTAGTTTTATAACTTCTCAGGATTTTATTAAGTGGAGAAATATCTTAAAACTTATTAATCCTCAAGAAGAACTTAAAATGGAAAGAGAAAGACCTGCTAGAAGTGCTAAAAAGCCTTTTAAAAGTCATTCAAAGGGTGGTCCTAAAGGCGCACCTTTTCAAAAAGCAGCTCCAAAAAAGAAAAGCGCTTGGAAAAACAAGGCGTAAGGAGATAAATCCTTAAGCTTCAGGGCTTTGATTTTTATTTTTAAAACGTAAGTTTAACGTTACTTTTTCTCAAACCCCTGCGAAAGCAGGGGGCCTCAAGATTTTGAAAAAAGATTCCGAATTTTTTAAGAATCCTGATTATAGCATACACCGATACCTCTTTTAACTCGTCTTATGGTATTGGGGGGCGTGTGAAGCTCTTCTAGACAAAAGCAAAAAAATGCTCTCTCATAGATTTATTCGCAATTTTAGTATAATTTTTTGAATGAGTCTGATATGAAAAACATTCTTTCATTGTTTATGATAACAACCCTGCTATTTAGTTCAAACGCTTTGAGCAGCATTTTACAAGATAACGATTTAAAAACCCCCTCTTTAAAACGCAAAATTCCGCCTCCGCCCCTTTTTCCAAATTCACTTATCAATGAGCCCCCTTCAAAAAAGCTAAAACTTCCTGAATTGCACGCCCTTAAAGAAGAAGAGCTTATAAACTTATCGCAAACAATTACGGGTAACTTTTTACAAAATAGGGATTTAATTCGTCATATTTTAAGCGCTATGACAATCCAAGTACCTGAAAAAATTATACAATTTAATAAAATTTTTCAAATTGAGGCTTGGGATATTTCCAATAGTTTTCCAGAACTCGAGGTGCTTTTTTATGAAGCTCTTAGCTTAGTTTGTGACATCTCAAGACTAAGTAATGCAAGTACAATTTTGTCAAAAATTCAAATCAAGTCTGAAGAAAATGAAAAAGAGGCTTTAGTTGCTCTTGGAAGACTATATAGAAAAGGACAAGGCGTTGAAAAAAATAACCTAAAAAGTCTTAAGTGTTTTTTAAAAGCCTATGAAAGTAACTATCCTTCAGCCCAGTTATGTTTAGCGTTATTGCACTTCAAAGAAGAAGAACAAACTCCGCCTAATTACCGCGAAGCTTTTAAGTACTTTTTGCAAGCACATCAAAATGGCATTCCCTTAGCAGCTTATTTTTTGGGAAAATACTATCATCAAGGGCACGGTGGTGTTAATAAAAGCCCCGTTGACTCCTTTTTATATTTTTTACACGCCGCTAAAAAGGGCTTAAGAATTGCGTATTTGCCAGTTGGAATGTCTTATAAAAACGGACAAGGTGTCATAAAAGATACTCTTTTAGCTCTAGAGTGGTTTTTAAAAGCCTATGAAGAACAACCGTTTGGAAATAAGGGTACAGAAACCAAAGCTCTTTTTGACGTATTTAACATTGAAGAACCTAAGAAAATTGAGCATACACGTAAGCTTGAGTTTGAGGCCTCAACAAAAAATTTGTTAGAAAAGATCACAGAAATAGAACATAACTTTCAAAACAATGGGTTTGCCCTTCCGTTGTCTATAAAAAAATTCAGACATTTTTTTGAAAAAGATGCGACAAAATCTTGGATGGTTGGCAACCTCTCTTTCCCAAGCTTAAAACTTAGCATTTACCCAAAAGATACAAGCCCTTACCCTGTTTCATGTCCAAAATCATTTTTTAGCGCTATGATGGCACAAGAATATTATAACCTTAATGCCAAGACTTCCGAAGCAAAGACATTTTTAT
>DATDSS010000050.1:0-5741 GCA_035291245.1 Alphaproteobacteria bacterium
CAACACAAACTTCTGCGATAATTTTTTGCAAAGGGCTCCAAAAATCTTGCATAAGCATTTTTTCCAATCTATGAAATAATGGCTAGTATAGCATGTAATCGCGTTAACCGAATGCCATTGATATGGACGGGCCCCAAAAAGCGATGCCCTGAATAAAGGGCAAGATATGCGCAAATGGTGGGACATCCCCGATGCTCTGTGTACTGGGCGAAGAGCGAAATCCCCGTAAAAATCGCTCGTACCCACTTAATGAAATCCCCTTATGAAATCCCGCATTCTCGCCCCCCATAAAAACCGCCCGTACTCCACAAGCATGGCCCCCAAGAATCCCTCCTATTAAAGCTAAATCTGCTGCATCTGCAAAATCCCTGTGGGGTGATGAGGGTTGCCACCCTACTTTTTTAGTATAATTTTTTTAGCAAAATGCCAACCTCCCTTTTTTACCCCACCATGCCCCCCCCGTTTTAATTTATGGATTTCCTAAGTTTAAGATAGGTGCACCCTCTATCTGATTTACCTCTTGACGAAAGCTAAAATTCGCGTTATTAATTTAGCACTCTCTCATGAAGAGTGCTAATAAAAAACTCGAATTTATTAATGATAAGGAGTCGATAGAAATGAACTTTAGACCACTCCATGATCGCGTTTTAGTAAAACGCGTTGAAAGCGAAGAAAAAACAGCAAGTGGTATTATTATCCCTGATACAGCAAAAGAAAAGCCTTTAGAAGGCGAAGTGGTTGCTGTTGGAACTGGTATTCGCCAAGAAAACGGTATTGTGGCCCCATTGGATGTTAAACAAGGCGATCGTGTTTTGTTTGGCAAATGGGCTGGAACTGAAATTAAACTTAACGGCCAAGATTATCTTGTTATGAAAGAATCTGACGTTATGGGTATTTTGACTGCTTAAAATATATAAACTATAGAGGATAAAATGGTAGCAAAAGAAGTAAAGTTCTCCACAGATGCGCGCGAAAGATTGCTTCGTGGTGTTAATGTTTTGGCAGACGCTGTTAAAGTGACGCTTGGACCAAAAGGGCGTAATGTTATTTTAGATAAGTCCTATGGGGCTCCACGTATCACAAAAGACGGCGTTTCTGTTGCAAAAGAGATCGATCTTGCTGATAGGTTTGAAAACATGGGTGCTCAAATGGTTAAAGAAGTTGCTTCAAAGACTTCTGACCTTGCAGGAGACGGCACCACAACAGCGACTGTTCTTGCACAAAGCATCGTTACAGAGGGCGTAAAAGCTGTTGCAGCTGGCATGAACCCAATGGATCTAAAGCGCGGTATTGATCTAGCTGTTGAAGCTGTTATTGCTGACATTAAAGCACGCTCTAAAAAAGTATCAACAAGTGAAGAAATCGCTCAAGTTGGTACAATTTCTGCAAACGGAGAACGTGAAATCGGCGAAATGCTTGCAAAAGCTGTTGAAAAAGTTGGAAAAGAAGGTGTAATCACCATCGAAGAAGCAAAATCTCTTCAAACAGAACTTGATGTTGTAGAAGGTATGCAATTTGACCGTGGATATATTTCTCCTTATTTTATCACCAATTCTGAAAAGATGGTGTGTGAGCTTGATAATCCATTCATCTTGATTTACGAAAAGAAGCTCTCTAGCCTTCAAGCGATGCTTCCAGTTCTAGAGTCTGTCGTTCAATCTTCTAGGCCACTTTTGATTATTGCAGAAGATGTTGATGGTGAAGCTCTTGCAACACTCGTTGTAAACAAACTTCGCGGCGGCTTAAAAGTGTCTGCTGTTAAGGCTCCTGGCTTTGGTGATCGTCGTAAAGCTATGCTTGAAGACATTGCGATTCTTACGGGCGGACAAATGGTTTCTGAAGACCTTGGTATTAAGCTTGAAAACGTCAACTTATCCATGCTCGGAACTGCAAAACGCGTTACAATTACAAAAGATGATACAACCATCGTTGATGGCGCAGGTGATAAACCTACAATCGAAGCACGCTGTGGTCAAATCCGCGCTCAAGTCGAAGAAAGCTCTTCTGATTATGATCGTGAAAAACTCCAAGAACGCTTAGCAAAGTTAAGCGGAGGCGTTGCTGTGATTCGTGTTGGTGGTATCACTGAAACAGAAGTCAAAGAAAGAAAAGACCGCGTTGAAGATGCAATGCATGCAACAAGAGCAGCCGTTCAAGAAGGTGTTGTACCTGGTGGTGGACTTGCTCTTCTCCATGGTATTAAAGTTCTTGAAAAAGTAAAAGTTGCAAACAGAGACCAAGAAGTTGGTGTGGCAATTATTAGGTCCGCTCTTGCTGCGCCTATTCGTCAAATCGCTGTTAACGCAGGAAAAGACGGTTCTATCATCGTTGGAAAAATTCTTGATGCAAATGACGCAAACTATGGATACGATGCGCAAAACGACCAATTTGGCGATATGGTAAAGCTTGGTATTATTGATCCAACCAAAGTTGTTCGTACAGCGTTGCAAGATGCTGCTTCTGTGGCTGGTCTTTTGATTACAACTGAAGCTATGGTTGTAGAAAAACCTGAACCAAAATCAGCGGCCGGTGCTCCTGGAATGGGTGGCATGGGCGGTATGGGTGGCATGGGCGGTATGGAGTTTTAAGCTTCCTTGACCACTTGGTTACTTTTATTAAAAGGGTCCCTTTTGGGGCCTTTTTTTATAAAAGCATTTTGCCATGTATCTGGTCGTCGGATCTAATTAAAATACACAACTAAATCTTATTTTTATGAGGAATTGCAAGAGCTCAAAAAGTACGTGATGGCCTTTGTTTTATAACCATAAAAAAAATAAAAGCTTTAAAATATCAAGCCCCTTTTGATAAAATCCTACAAGAATACAAAGATAATCCAGAGTTTTTTAACAAAAAACTATACCAGACGTTGTGGGGGGTAAATAATGTGCTTAAAATTTAAACATGCGAATTTTTTGAAACCCGCAAATCAAAAATTGTGCTTGTTAGGCATTTATGATTTTGGTCAAACAATAAATTGAGTCTTGTGAAACAGTTAGGTAGACTAAGGATACTATCTTTTAATTAAAACTTAATACAGATTCATGAAAACACTTGCAGATATTCGTTCCTCTTTTTTAACGTACTTCAAAGATAACGGCCACGAGGTTGTAAAATCCTCAAGTCTTGTACCACAAAACGACCCAACACTGTTATTTACTAACGCAGGTATGGTTCAGTTTAAAGATCTCTTTACGGGTCAAGAAAAGCGTAGCTATACAAAAGCCACGACCTCTCAAAAGTGTTTACGCGCAGGCGGAAAGCATAACGACCTTGAAAATGTTGGCTATACAGCCCGGCACCACACCTTTTTTGAAATGCTTGGCAACTTTTCTTTTGGCGATTATTTTAAAGAGCAAGCTATTCATCACGCTTGGACCTTTTTAACAAAATCTTTAGGCCTTCCTAAAGAAAAGCTTTTGGTGACAGTTTATCACGAGGATGAAGAAGCTGCGCTTTTGTGGAAAAAAATCGCTGGCTTAAATGATGATAAGATTATCCGCATCAAAACCTCTGATAACTTTTGGAGCATGGGGGATACAGGCACTTGCGGACCATGTACAGAAGTGTTTTATGATCATGGCGAAGGAATTTTTGGCGGTCCTCCCGGATCAAAAGACGAAGATGGCGACCGTTTTATTGAAATTTGGAACGTTGTTTTTATGCAGTATGAACAGTTTAAGGATGGCCGTCGCGCCAATTTACCTAAGCCTTCTGTTGATACAGGTATGGGCCTAGAGCGTATAGCAGCTGTTTTGCAAGGCGTTCATTCCAACTTTGAAATAGATTTATTTCAGCATTTAATTAAGGCTACGAAATCTTTGCTTCCTATGACAAGCCAAACAGATGTGCGGTCTTATAATGTCATAGCTGACCATTTAAGAGCTTCTAGCTTTTTGATTGCAGAAGGCGTTTTACCGTCTAATGAAGGAAGAGGCTATGTTTTAAGGCATATCATGAGGCGTGCTATGCGTCATACTCATTTACTAGGCGCTAAAGAACCGTTGATGCACCGTTTGGTCCCAAGTCTTATTGAAGCTATGGGGGATGCTTATCCCGAACTAAAGACAGCAAGCGCTCTTTTAACGACAACCCTTAAACAAGAGGAAGAAAGGTTTACGCAAACCCTCGACCGCGGCCTTAAGCTTTTAACAGAAGAAAGTTCTAAGCTTTCAAAAGGCTCTCTTTTAAGTGGGGATGTAGCTTTTAAACTTTATGACACCTATGGTTTCCCAGTGGATCTGACAGCTGATATTTTAAGGTCCCAAGAAAACTCAGTGGATATGGAAGAATTTGACAGATGCATGAACGCGCAAAAACAAACAGCGCGCGAGTCTTGGAGTGGATCAGGAGATCAAAAGAAAGCTACACATTGGATTGAGCTTTCTAACACGTTTTCTTCTTGTAAGTTCCAAGGATTTGAAACACTAGAAGCAAGAGGCGCGTTAAAGGCTCTTTTTGTTAATGGAAAAGCCGTTACCTCTATAAATGCTCAAGATATTAGCGAAACAGACCTCATCGAAGCTGTCTTTGATCAAACGCCCTTTTATGGGGAATCGGGTGGCCAAGCTGGCGACAGTGGTCAAATCTTACTAAACCATAAAATTATAGCCACTGTCCAAAAAACATCTAAGCCATTTGGGGAGCTGATCTCTCATGTTTTAAAGCTTGAGGAGGAGATAAAAGTTGATGAAACTTATACCCTCCAAGTTGATCAAAAGAAACGTCAAGGACTTAAGCAACATCACTCTGCCACACACCTTCTTCATAAAGCTCTAAGGCAAGTTTTAGGTGATCATGTGGTGCAAAAAGGCTCACTTGTTGAAGAAAATCGATTAAGGTTTGACTTTACGCACAATGCACCTTTAACCAAAGAACAGCTTCAAAACGTTGAAGAACTTGTAAATACTGCTATCCAGCAAAACTTGAGTGTTCAAACTGCCATTAAAACGCCAGAAGAAGCCGCCAAAGATGGTGCTATGGCGCTTTTTGGAGAAAAGTATGGAGACAAAGTGCGGGTAGTTTCCATGGGAGACTTCTCCATGGAGCTTTGTGGGGGAACTCACGTTACGACAACAGGAGAGATTGGCCTTTTAAAAGTTTTAACAGAAACAGGGGTATCGTCTGGTATAAGGCGTGTAGAAGCCGTTTGTGGCTTTGAGGCTTTGTCTTATCTCACACAAATCCAACAAATCCTTCAAGAATGTGCAGGAACTTTTAAAGTAAGTATTTTAGATGTTTCTTCCAAGGTGAAAGCTCTTTTAGATGATAAAAAATCTCTTGAAAAGCAAATAGCTGATCTTAAAAAGCAAGTGGCTTTAGGGGGGGGCGAAACACACAGCGGGGATGTAGATCTTTTAACCCTTGCAGGCTATCCCGTCTTGAGTAAAAACCTGGTCGGGGTTCTTGCAAAAGACTTAAAAGGCTTAGCTGACGAATTCAAGCCAAAAATAAAAGATGGGATCGTCTTGTTAACCTCTCAAGAAGAAGGGGGTAAAGTTTCTGTGGTTTGCGCTCTTACTGGGGCTTTGTCTAAGACGTTAAATGCTGTGGATATTGTCAAAGTAGCATCCCATCACTTAAAAGGCAAAGGCGGCGGCGGACGTCCCGATATGGCCCAAGCAGGGGGCGAAGACGCTTCTAAAATCGATACACTTTTAGAAGCCCTTGAAACATATTTGAAACATATTTGAGGAAACTCTTAAAATCCCCCCATCCAGGGCGGCAAGGCTGCTTTTAGCTTA
>DATDSS010000051.1:0-2966 GCA_035291245.1 Alphaproteobacteria bacterium
CTCAATAGTAAGGCTCAAAGAAGCTCTGTCATAAATAGGGGGTTCTTTCCTGGCGAGTTGACGCTTTCTCTTAAAGTCCAATTCTTCAGGCGTTTCAAAACAAGGGTAAAGGTGTCCTAATTTTTTAAGCTCTTCAATAACAGCGTTATAGCGATCAAAACGCTCACTTTGACGAAACGTCTTAGACCAAGAAATACCAAGCCATTCAAGGTCTTTGAAAATCGCGTCTTCGTACTCTTTTAAAGAGCGCTCTTTGTCGGTGTCGTCGATTCGAAGGATCAAGTCTCCTTGGTGTTTAAGAGCAAAGAGATAGTTAATTAAACACGCCCTTGCATTACCAATATGGAGGTAACCAGTTGGACTAGGAGCAAATCGAACACGAACAGACATCTTTTTTCCTTGTTTCTTAATTTAAGTATTTTTAAGAGTTATGATGAGCAAGATGATAGTCTAAAGTATTACGAATAGACTCTTCAAGAGCAATTTTCGGCTCCCATCCTAAATATGTTTTAGCATTCTCAATAGAAGGAACGCGCCTTGAGACATCTTGGAAGTGGTCCCCATAATGCTCAGCTGCCTTTAAGTGGGTGATTTTTGTTTTTTCAGCTTTTTCTTTAAACGCTGGATACTCTTTTAAAGTGCTTATTAACAGCTTTGCAAGCTCTTCAATGGACAAGTCATTGACAGGATTTCCAAGGTTAAATATTTTTTTAGAAGCCTTTCCATCTTTATTTTCAATAATGCGCATAATGCCATCAATACCATCGCTAATGTCTGTAAAACAGCGTCGTTGCGTACCACCATCAACCAAAACGATTTCTTGCTTTTCTAAGATATCTCCAATAAATTGCGTCAAAACCCTAGATGACCCCTCTTTGGCTGCAAATAAACTATCCAACTTTGGGCCAACCCAGTTAAACGGACGAATAAGGGTGTAATCTAAATCATGATGAACACCATAAGCATAAATCACGCGGTCAAGCAATTGTTTAGAGCAAGAATAAATCCAGCGTTGTTTATGAATTGGTCCTAAAACAAGGTTTGATTCTTCTTCGTTAAAAGACTCGTCTTCACACATCCCATAAACTTCAGAAGTAGAAGGAAATATCACGCGTTTTTTGTATTTTACAGCCTGGCGGATGATTTCAAGATTAGCCTCAAAGTCAAGCTCAAATACGCGAAGAGGATCTTTTACGTATAAAATTGGTGTTGCAATTGCAACCAAAGGCAAAATAACGTCACACTTTTTAACGTGATAAGCAATCCACTCTTTGTTAATGGTAATGTCACCTTCAACGAAATTTAAGCGCTTATTATCTAAGAACTCTTGGATTTTATCGTTATGCATATCCATACCATAGATGTGCCAATCGGTATCTTTTAAAATGCGTTCAATTAAAGCACTTCCGATAAAACCATTTACCCCAAGGATCAGAATTTTCTTAGACATTATTTATAAACTCAAAAAAGTTAGACGAATTATAGTTAATGTTTAAAACACTAAAGGGGGCTTGCCAATGAAAAAATAGCGGTTTTTGAGGAAATGTTAACAAAAAAGTAATAATTGCCCTCTATTGTTTTAAGCAATAACAGGTTTAGAAAATATGGGGATGAGATGTTAAAGACTTATTTAGGAGTGTCATTTTTGGCGATGATGGCTGTGACAAATGCGACTGCAAAGTATGTGGGAACAGATTCCACAGATAAACAGACAGATGTTTTGGTAAAACAAAACGTGAGCGCTATCCAAGGCAAACAAAGCTTATTCACTGTTTCGTCACTACAAGAGTTGGTTTCTTCAAATACGCGCCAAAAAATCAAAGAAGCTGCAAAAGAGGCGCAAGAAAACGCTTTGAAAAAAATTACAACTTATTATGAAAGTACATTTCCTAACCTATCAGAAGAAGAGTTATCGGTAATTGATGATAGCTATCACGATAGGCCAATTAAGAACAAGAACTTCAAAGACATTAAAAAAAGCCCAGAATACAAAGAATATGTGGGAATTCAATCTTTGAAAAAATCTATGACCCCTTTGGATGATGATGAAATTTTACAACAAGTTGAAGCAAAAACCGTTGAGCTCCAGACAATTCTAAAGGAGAGAGAAAAGCGCATTAGAGGCTTTTTTCAAGATGACCTAACAGACGAAAATAAAGTAAAATTCATAAATGTTTATAACACCATAGATATTGAGATCACAAACCGTCTGGCTTATATAGATTTTTCTTTAAGAGAGATGGAAAAACCCTTTAAAGATCGTTTAACAAAAAAAGAATATCTAGAAGTCATTCAGCTTATTGGCAGAAGCTTTAATGTAATGAATTACAGAGCTCTTTCAAAAAACAATCTAGAAGAAATTGAAAGAAAGCTAGTGGATGTCAAAGCTTCTTATCCTGTGAGTTTTTTGGAAAATTCACCCCAACTTTCTGAGCAAGTTAAAGAGCCTGCTAAAAATGTGTCGAAAGCCAAAAAAATCTCATTGAAAGAAAGGCTAAAAAAGGAATTTTCTACTTTTAAAAATCAGGTTAAAAAGACAATTTCCTCAAAGCCAGCCTCTAAAAAAATCTATAGTGAGGAAGATTTCACCGAAGAAGAGCTAAAAGAGTTTAAAAAACCAACCAGTGATTCAAAAAAAACCACCGCAATAAAAGAAAAAATTTCAACCCTTAAAAACAAATTTAAGAAAAACAGTCCCCTATCTTCTGTAAGCGAGGAAGATGAGGAGTAAGCTTCTTAGAAGTTTTTTATAAACACTAAAGTGAAATGCGGCTTTTTTACGCCCCTTATGATTTTAAAAGTCTAATCTTATAAGTCTATTGGGGGGATTAAAAGGGACGTATTTTTGAAAGGAGTCCATAATATTCATAATAATGACGTTTATATTATCTATAGACTGTTTCAAAAAAACTAGAATTTTTATTCAAGTCGTTTTACAACTAAAGGTAAGTATTCCTTTTTAACTT
>DATDSS010000052.1:0-3333 GCA_035291245.1 Alphaproteobacteria bacterium
GGTCCTTACAAAGGTGCCATTGAAGGTCGCAGAAACGGTGTTCTTATTAGCATGGTAGATGGGGAAGCTGTTGCTTATGCCCTAAACAGCCTTGAAGATCGTGGCACATTGTTTGTAGAGCCAGGTTCAAAAGTTTACCAAGGTATGGTCATTGGTGAAAACAGCCGTGGCAATGACTTGGAGGTTAACCCCATTAAAGAAAAGCACTTAACCAACCACAGAGCTTCTGGAAAAGACGATGCTATTCGCTTGACCCCTCCGAAAATTTTGTCTCTTGAACAAGCACTTTCTTATATTGATGAAGATGAGCAAGTGGAAGTGACGCCTAAAAATATCAGGCTTCGAAAAATTCACTTGTGCCCTCACGATCGCAAAAAATCAGACAGAAAACTCTAATATTTTTAAGACCTCCCTTTTTGGGAGGTTTTTTTTAACAACCAATCGCTTATTAACCATTCATTTAGAATTAAGAACTACACTTTTAAACATAAGGTACCTTTTTCAAATGGTTTTTAAAAATGAGCGTTAATCTTGCAACAGCACGCGTTTTAATTGTCGATGACTATAAAACAATGCTACGAATTATAGGAAACCTCTTAAAACAGCTTGGTTTTCAACATATTGATGAAGCAACGGATGGTTCTTCTGCTTTGGAAAAAATTAAGGCAAATCATTACGATTTAGTCATTTCCGACTGGAATATGGAGCCTATGACTGGGATGGATCTTTTAAAAAGTGTTAGGTCTAGTGAAACCACAAAAAGTCTTCCTTTTATTATGGTTACTGCTGAAAGCAAAACTGAAAATGTGATTGCAGCAAAACAAGCAGGCGTTTCTAACTATATTGTAAAGCCTTTTAACGCCAACACCTTAAAAGGAAAAATCGAAGCCGTTTTAGGTGAGTTTTAAGCTCTAAATCTAAAGGATGTTATCTTATGAACCATGACGCGTCAAAAAATCAAGATTTGCTCTTGTCCAAAAAAGTATTAGAGGATTTACACAGAATTTCTTCTTTTATTGATAGTTCAAAAAAAGAAATCTTTGCAGTCCCTGTGGAGTCTTTAAAAAGCAAGCTTCCAACAGTAAAAGGGGAGCTGCAAAGTGTGATTGATCTCTCAGCTGAGGCTACTCATATGATTTTGACGTCAACTGAGTCAATAGAATCTCTTGTGAGTCAAAACAACAACCAAGACAAAGAAAAACTCCTTGAACTTGTTACGTCCATTTACGAGACCTGCACCTTCCAAGACATTAATGGACAACGTATTCAAAAAGTAATAAAAGTTGTCTCAATTATAGAAGACACGCTTGTTGTATTAATTGAAAAATTGCAAAAAGAACTGGCTTGCTTAGGAATGCAAACAAAAGAATCAACGTCGATACAACAAAAAGAAGATCAACTTTTAAATGGGCCTCAAAGTAAAAGTGAAGCCCACGATCAAAAAGCCATAGATGATTTATTTAGTAGAGCTTGAGCCTGTAGAGCCTGTTTGCGACGCGCATACAGGTGGATAATTAATCGTAACTGTTGTAAAGTTACCTACATTCATGTCGGCAAGCCAATATTTAACAGTAAAATTTTCCTGAACAGCTGACGTGGTTTTAGAACTTACATGAGAAGTAACTACGCCATTGCGTATTACAATTTTTGTGAATTCCGTAGAAGAAGTAGCACCTCGTGTATCTAACAACTTAGAAGAAGATATATTTTCAGATGTATTTTCAAAAAAATCAGCATTTTTAATTTCTATTGAGCACTCTTTTTCTCCAAATCTAATTGTTTTAGCAGGGGATTTGAGAGCTTCTTTTAGCTGGTCTACAGTCGGATCATTTGCGACTGATGGATTAATGGTTTTTAAAAACGCCCCGACGCAAAAAAATGCTAAAACTAATTTTTTCATTTTTTCTCCTAACTAATAAAATGATTTCTTTCCATGGTTAACATATTTAAAAACAGGAACACAAGAGATATTCCTTCTAAAATTCTTCCTCCCCCCTTGTAATCCATTTTTCAAGAACTGTTTTTCATAGAATTAAAGGTGACATTTTTCTAAAGACTCAGTATCCTCCTATATATCTTGTTTTAATTTAGTATTCTACTTGTGCTGTTAACTGTTAAGGATTTAAGCTTATTTTTTAGGGAATCACAAAAACCAACTTTAAGTAACCTATCTTTTGAACTTGGGAAAGGTCAGACATTAGGCCTTGTTGGGGAAAGTGGGTCTGGAAAATCTATGACCGCTTACTCCATCATGGGGCTTTTGAATGGAAATGAATGCTCTTATCCCAAGGGTGATATCACTTTTAAAGGGCAACCTCTTATGTCACAAGGAGTACTTGCCTCACAAAAAACCTTTGAAACAATCAGAGGAAAAGACATAGCCCTTATTTTTCAAGAACCAATGACAGCCCTTAACCCCCTTCACACTTTGGAAGCCCAAATCTCAGAAACACTTGTCCTTCATAAAGGGTTAACCCTCAAACAAGCGCGCGCGCAAGTGCTTGATCTTTTAAATCTTGTAGGGTTTGAAGACGGTAAAGACCGCTTGCAAAGCTATCCCCACCAACTTTCAGGAGGACAGCGTCAACGCGTAATGATTGCTTCTAGTATTGCCTGCGAACCAAGCCTTCTTATTGCAGACGAGCCAACAACAGCCCTTGATGTCCTGCTTCAAGCACAAATATTAACTCTTATTAAAAACCTTCAAAAACGTCTTAATATGGCGCTTTTATTTATCAGCCATGATTTAAATGTTGTCGAAAAAATGTGTGACGATGTCCTTGTTTTAAGGCATGGTACCTTAGTTGAAAAAGAAAAGACAAAAACCCTGTTCAGTTCCCCTAAACAAGAGTACACAAAAAAACTTTTAAGACCTATGCCCCATTTTAAAAGGTCTGAAGACTCTAAAAAAGAGCTCTTGCTTGAGGTCAAGGATTTAAGCATTTCTTTAGAAAAAGAAAAGAAACTCTTCAAAAAGGCAGTTCAAACGCCGCTTGTGCATCCAATAACTTTTAACCTCTATAAACAAGAAACTCTAGGGCTTGTAGGGGAAAGTGGCTCAGGAAAAACAACGCTTAGCCTTGCGCTTTTACAACTGTTAAGCAGCCCTCTTACATGTAAAGGTGAGGCTTTTTGGCATGAAAAAGAGCCTTTAAATATTTTGTCTTTAAAAAAAGAAGAGTTAAGGCGTTTTAGAAAAAACATCCAAATCGTTTTCCAAGATCCGTATGGTTCATTAAACCCAAGACTTACAGTCTTTCAGCTTTTACAAGAAGGGCTCTTGGTTCATTTTCCAAGCCTTAGTTTATCTGAGCAAACAGATAGAATAGACTA
>DATDSS010000053.1:0-4314 GCA_035291245.1 Alphaproteobacteria bacterium
AAAACTTTAAAGACTACTTTTGTGAAATGTAGAAAGAATTTTAATTGTAAAGGATTAATTTGGATGAAAAAATTTTATTTAAGCCTATTTTGTATGTCTTTGGTGTTTAGTGCTTCAAACGGTTGGGCAATGTTGTCGCAAGAAGATTACGAAAAACATAAATCCGGGCAAAGCGATACAGATGACGGTGGTGTGTCAAAAGCTGTTAAAAAAATGATAAGAGCTATTTCAAAAGCTAATAGTGAAAGTGACCTTGAGGCAATCTTAAAAAGAGCAAAAGAATCCGGTATGATTTTTGATGTTCTTCAACAGCAAATAAATTTGTTGGAAAAAGCGCAAGAAAGCTATTTAAATGAAGAGGGCAAATATGATGAAAGCTCTAAGAAAACCGTTTTTGAGATTAAAAAGGAAATCAGTTACCTTAAAAAGGCTTATACATATTTTATAGATTCAATAGAAGGGATGAGACTGTTATTACCAATTAAAAAACACGGTAATAAAGAAGAGCTAGAAAGTGCCCAAAAAGAGGTTGATAACTCATTAAAAGAACTATCAAATTGGGGACAACAGTATGGAGCATATTTGAAAGATAGCTATTTAGATACAAGACATAAAAGTAATCAGTCTTTATTTAATTCCAGCGATGATTACGACAAAGATGATCTCAATAGCGGCATTGTCAGCCTTCAAGCTGGTGAAGCGCCAGACCAATTTATCATTGGAAAACGTATAACTGCCCTTTTGCCATTTTTTACACTTGGTAACTTTATGGTAGCAGCTAATCAAATAGATTTAAGAACAGGAGCACCCCTTCGCCCCCTTGCGACCATTCGTTTAGGTAATAGACTTTGGGATGTTTATGCAGGAAAAGCCCCTACGCCTGGCTACCAAGGAACCATTTATCCTGAGATTCATCCTTATTCAAAAGAAGAAAAGATGAATGGTCTTTTTTCTCATCAAACAAAGAAAATAAAGAAATACGAAGACAATTATAGGGATGAGAAAACCATAAAATATGAAGACTACTTTCATGAAAAAGTCCTAAGTAATACTAAATCGGATGTATATGAATATAGTGCTATGGCGGGTGTTGGATTGGGAGGTGCGGGATATTACGGATATGGTGGTCCTCGTTATGATGGCGTTACAATAACCTTTTATTTTGTCCCCTCTTCAAAAGAAAGCTTATCGCAAGAGCAAGGCTCTTCAACATCAGTTTTGATGAGTGCTCTACAACAAGAAAACCTTATAGGTGAAGGTGGCTATGAAGATTTAACTGTTCCAGAAGAGTTTAAACAACAGTACGCCCAGCTGAAAAAAGTACATGGAAAGTCCGTACACAACCGTTTTCCAAAGCCTTCTATGTTTAAATCTCATAACCCAAGAAAAAAAGTTCATGATGAAGAAACTGGTGAATACAACTTTGCGCCACTTCTTAGTGAGGAAGAATTAGAAGTGCAACTAAGAGATGAAAATATTACCAACATAGATGAGATGGATGATTCATCAAATGACTTTCAAGAATGGCATAAAGCAAAAAGAAAAAAGGAAAGATTAAATACCCAAAATAGACAAACGGATGAAGAATTAGCTTCTGATGTTGATAATGTCACCGATAAAGTTACAAAAAAAACATTTAATCGTGTAGATGCCTCTTATAAAAAAGCGCACAAAAATAAATCCAAGGGCGTTGTTGCAACTGGTACAGGCAAGGCAACAAGTTCAAACGCTCAAGGCAGTCAAGAAGAGGAATCCACTAACGACGTGAAGTGATTTTTATTTTTTTAAAAATCGGGGGCTTTGCAACGAAGCTTAAAAGCCCCCTATATTTTAAGGGGAAAATTTCATAAATTACCTAAGAGTATTTTAGAAAAGACTCTTCTTTTTTTAAAAAAAATTACCTAAAATTTAACTATGTCTTTAAAACTTCCAGTATTTTTTATAATCACATCTTTGATGTGCGCTTTTTGGGCTCTTCCAGGTCTGCACTTTGGTGTTTGGGTTGATACGCAAGGCCCACAGGTTTGGCTTTTTGGTTGCTCTGGTTTTTTAGGACTGTTGTTGGTTTTTTTAAAAAAGGATCAAAACCAAGAAATACAGTTACTCTTAACAAATATTTCTCCTCTTTCCCCTCTTTTTTTGTTTCAAGCTTTAATAATTTTTCCCCTTATTTTTATTCCGTTTCATAAAGATAGCCTTCTTAGTTTTCTAGGCCCCCCTAATTTAGGCATTGGAATTACCTCTTCCATTTCGCTTTTGTTACTTATTGCGGGTATTTTAAAAACAAACTGCTTACAAAAAATTTACTTTAGGATGTTTCTCTTATTTTTAAGCTGTAGTTATGGAGGTTTTTCTTACCTTAGCTTAGGTGACCCTGGCCACTTTTCGTACCTTGCTATTCATGATTTTTCTTCTTGGCTTAGTGTGGTTTGCCTTAGCCTTAGTGCACTTTCTTTGCTTCAACCCCTCTCTAAAAAACTTAGCTATTTAGAGATAATGGTTGCTCTTATTCTGCTAATTATTTCTGGTAATAAAAGTGTGCAGTTAGGGTATATCATTGCAAGTTTTATTTATGGGCTTTTGCGCTTTAGGTTTTTTTCTAAAAAAGGGTTTGGTGTTGCGATTTTAATAGTCCTCCCGTTTGTTTTTACAACCGCTATCTTGTACGTTCCTAGCGAGACGTTTTTGCCAACGCTATATTCCAGAAGTTTTTTATTAAAAGCCGCTTTGCTGCATTTAAAAGAAAATCCTTTAACTTTTTTAATAGGGCAGGGGTACGGGCAGTTTGGAGACATTTTTTTGCAGAATTTTACCAAACTAGGGCTTTATTTTTTTAACAACAATACCTACTCTCCAAGAGACGTTCTCACTCATTTAGACTATAATTGTATGAATATTTGGGTGGAGAGTATTCTTTCATCAGGCATCTTAGTGGGCATTGCTTGGTTTTTATTGCCACTTAGCTTGTGGATAAATTTACCTGATTTTTTAAAGAAAAAAGGGATTTTTTTACTTATCCCCCTAATTGCTTATGACGCTAGCTGGTTTCATTTGCCAACAACCATTCCTTTTTTAGCAATCTTTTATAGTTGTTTTATCAAGCAACACCAAGTAAACGTTGCTGCTATCTCGGAAAAAGCTGGAGTTTTAGGCATTTTTTGTCTTTTTTCAAGCTTCTTAGTTTTTAAAGATGCGCATTTTCACAGTATCGAAAGTTGGCTTACTAAAAAATTTCCAGTGTCCAATAAAAACCAGGCAACTCTTTACGAGCATCAAGGGCCTAGTCAAATTTATCTGACATTTTATATACAAAGTATCTTAGATTCTTTTGATCCAAATAAGCCATTTCCTTCAAAAATCTATCACGATATTTTGAAAACTTGTGAGGTTATTAAAATCCAAAGTCTTGAGTTTATGATCATTCAAATGAGTTTTTTTAAGCTTTTGCATTTTTATAAGCTTTTGCCGCAAAGCGATTACGAAATTTTATGGGAAAAGACTTCTTATGCACTTTATAAAAAAGGACCACATCGAACGGATGCTCTTGCACCGTTTTTTTTGTGGGCACTTAAACAAAAAACAAAAAACTTAAAAGAGTTTTTAGAAAAAATTTTGGATTATAATCCTGACGATCCAATTGCTCTTTGGTTTTACGGAATGTTGTTGAAAAAGAAAAAATTAATAGACTTAAGTCAAGAATACCTCTTAAAAGCGCAAGAAAAAGGGGTTAAAAACTTTATGCCCGTAACAATAAAGAATTAAAATCAATCAAGAATTTTTTACTGTTTTTCGATAATTTATTCTTGACTGGCAATTTTTTTGGTCTTAGGGTTTAAGTTGTAAATCAACGACTTAGGTATAGAAGATATGGATGAAATTAAAAAGGTTAGTGGCTTTTTAGTGATACTTTTTAAAGCAAGTATAGGAGGGATTTTTATATTTTTAGCATATGCTTGGTTTTCTTTCGAAGACTCATCTTGGATGTGGGGCCCATTTAGTGCAAGTACGACGATTAAAACACCACAAGGTTTGGTATCTTGCAACAATATTAATTGGACCTTTTTTACAAAAATTTTAGCTTACAGTTCGTATCTCATTTCAAAACTCGCAACCGTCTTGGAATTGGTCTTTCTTATAAAAATTTTTAACAACTATCACGTTGGAGAGCTCTTTAACCTTACCAATACAAGGCTTTACAAAAAACTTTCTCTGATATTTATGATAGATGCTTTACTTATAACGCCTTTGACACAAACCTTAGGGATGTTAGCAGCAACCCTTACCAACCCTCCAGGAGAACGTATCTTATACATT
>DATDSS010000054.1:0-5908 GCA_035291245.1 Alphaproteobacteria bacterium
GTTTCCACTATAGCCTTTGTGCATGTCCCCATAGTACGAGATAAAACCTTCAAAATCGTCTTCTTCCTCATAAATCTTAAGCGATGTTCCAATTGCCAACAAAGCACTTTTGGATTCAAGCTCGATCAAGCGTTCATCTTGTTTAAATGTTATGCTCTTTAAAGCTCCAAAGGCGTCTAGATTAAAAGAAATAGGAGTTAGATTTTCTTTAAACTCAATCCCTTCTTCTAAGGCTTTAATAACTTCTTCGTGATTAAGGGTATAACATGGCGCTTTAACAATAGGGTTTCTATAAACAACATGAACACCTCCCCATTTTTTTAAAAGATCTTCTTTTGATGAAGGATTATTTAAAAGCTCCGTTCCATGAAGAATAAAGCGCTCTAGTTTTTCTTGATCTTTTAAGCAAAGAGAGTCTTTAAAGACTTCAAATGTTCCTTTTTCTTTCAACTCTCTTACCTTAAGAGCTATTTTTTCCACTTGTATAGCGTAGTAAGCCTTGGCTTCTGTTGCTGCATCAATGGCAGTTAGCCCCCCTCCAATGACAAGACAAGGGAGCTCTATTTCAAGGTTAGCACCCTCATTTTTATAAGGCGCATTAAGATGCAAAGACATTAAAAAGTCGCTTGCAAGCTTTATCCCTGGTGCCAATTGGTGAGGCAGATTTAATAACGTCGCATTGCCTGCCCCTAAGCAAAGCGCAACATGAGAAAGGCCTTTTTCTTTTAGCTGTTTAAGCGTGATATTTTGCCCAAGGGCTACTCCTGAAAAGTATTTAAAATTAGCCCGCCTTTCTAAAAGAAGCCTTACAAGCAACAGTAAATTTTTATCCCACCTAACAGTAATCCCATAAGACATAACCCCTCCAAAACCATCGGGATTACGCCTTGATAGGGGAATTTTAAGCTCTTTAAAAGATTTAATATAAGCAGGCAACTCTCTTAAAGGATCAATTTTCAACCCATCCAAAGCTATCACATGATGACCTTCTTGCATCATATAATGGCTCATGGCGATACCAGCAGGGCCAAGACCAACAACAGCAACTGTATGACCTGAGGATTTTTTTGGAAGGGGGGCTTTAAAATTTAAAGGGTTCCATCTGGTAAGAAGGCTATAGATCTCGAAACCATAATTAAGTTCTAAAACTTCTTGAAGGACATTACTTTCCACACAAGGAATATCTACGGGGGTTTG
Organism: Alphaproteobacteria bacterium; assembly: GCA_035291245.1. Lineage (GTDB taxonomy): Bacteria > Pseudomonadota > Alphaproteobacteria > Paracaedibacterales > DATDSS01 > DATDSS01. Next base: position 1,198 of record DATDSS010000054.1, read on the forward strand.
ACGTTGAAAAATACATGCCTTCATACAAGCGTTACAAATACGGTGTCCCGTTAAGGCCAAAAGCGGATTATCGATACAAATAACAGCCAAAGCTGCAAGCGTATGTCCTTCTTGGACAAGCACATTCATCTCAGAAATCTTTTGACGAAGTGGACAACCTTTCATTTCTTTTGAAAAAGAATTTTTCGTAAAAATGTTAGAATCTTCTTTTGACGCCATTCCTTTAGAACAAGAATCTTTCCCTTGCTCGTGACACTTAATGCAATAGCTGGCGTTATTTAATGCCTCTTGTTTTGTAATAGCTGTATCTGTGTGATCAAAGCCATTCCTAGCTATTACGTCAATTTTTTCAAGCTGTATTAAGTTAAAAGGATCTAGCTTATGGGGAATTTTAAAAAGCAGGTGATTTTTATGTTTTTTTTGCCCCTCTTTTGATAAACACGCAAAAGCTGCATATTTCCCTAAACTTTCCAAGTCTAAGGCATACAAAACTTGATCACTTAAACAGCGCTTAAGGTCTTTTATGAACTGCTCTTGAGTTGTGAAAGTATACTCTTGGGGAATGGTACTAAAGGCTTCGTATTTTTTTAAAAAAAGCCGCTGGATAGTATTTCTTTTCAGGTCATAGAGTTCTTCAAAGTCTCTATCTTTAGAAAACACCTCTTCTTCAAGTTTGAAAAATGTGCGCAAAAAGTCTTCTAAGGCGATGGCTAGCTTTAGAATAAGTGCGCTTTGGTCTTTGCTGGAAGAAGGCGCAGCATTTTCACTCGGTTGTTTCTCTATTACACCGTATGCCTGCCATAAACCTTCATCGTAAGCCTTTAAAAAGCCTAAAAAAAATTCATGAATTTCTTTCAGGGCCTTAAGGTCATAGAGGTTATAATCTTTAAAAAACATCTTTTTTTATTTTTAAAGTGGTGTTGTTAACCCTTTTTTAACCTTTTCTCTATAATTTTGTAAATAGATCAAAAGAATAAAGAGTCCACAGGGACTTTTAAAAACAGCAGCAAGGAGAATACAAATGCGTATTATAACATTACTGGGGATTTGTGGATGTTTTGGTATCGCACAAGCGCAACAAACAACTACTGAGACTCTTATACCAGTGGATCCCGCAAAAAACAAAGCGCCTGCTCCAAGCATTTTTTCATCAATCGGGCCTGTAAAACCAGCGCTTCCCTTAAAAAAAGAATTCGAAGCTACAGGGGGGGTTCCTGTTTATTCCTATGCGAATAATTTGGACTGGACAACCGAGCTTTTAAATAAAAAATTAAAAGAAGACGGATTGGATGTGCATAATGTTTATAAAGAAATACTTTCTACAAAAAAGTTTTTAGCTTTTGTATCGTTGATTAATGAAAAATATCCCAACAGCCAAAAAGCTAAAGCTCTTGTGGCTTCTAATGGCTTTTTAACCTTTTGGGAGATTGCTGAAAAAAGCATGAGCCTTGAAGAACTTGAAAAGATTCAAATACACTTAAAAATTGATGGAGATCCCTCTTTACAAACCCCTCTGGAAGAGTTACTTTTTGACGCCTCAAACGCTGATCTTAGAAGACAATTTTTTGAACTTTTGAGCATGAATTGAGGGGGAGCCTTGAAACGCTAAAGCTTATTTAAAATTTTGCAAAAATTTAAGTAAAGGGGCTTTCCTAAGAGCCAACAAGACCTTAACATTATTTACGCATTAACACTCCACGGGGCAAACCCCGTAGTTTTATGCGCTTATAAATTATTCTAACTTAAAGGATACAAAAAAAATGTTTAAGGTTCTTTTTACTACGGTACTACATGGTCTTAGCTGCTTTGCAAGCTCTGACGATTTTTTTGAAACGAAAAAACCAACAGCATCTAAAACTGATACAACAGAAGTTTTAGGTAACTGGACGGCCACATTTCAGACAGAAGTTGGAGCTGTTGTACACACTCCTTCCTATATTCAATGTGGATTTATAACAACAGGAAACTGTTTAGACATGCAAACAAAAAGTATCAACGGTTTTCCTTTAACTAATGGGCGATTAACACTTTATCAAAATTCGACAAAAGAACAATTTATTCAAGCTCTTAAAGATTTTGGAATATATAAGAAATAACGGTATAGACTCCAAAATAAAAAACAGGATTTAAAATCCTGTTTTTTATTTTTTCAAAAGTTGTAAAAATTAGAAAAATCTTTGTGTTTATTAATTATTTCCCTAAGAAATTTTCTAAAAGTTATTACGCCATTTTCAAAAAGATTCAATCAAATACTCTCCTATTTTATCATTCACCAATCCTAAGCAGGGATTTGTGTTTCTTTCTGCTAAAGATTCACGGCCAAGTGGAAATGGCACTGCAAAAAAGAGGGTGGAATGACAGCAAAAAACTCATTTAAAATTTTCAAGCCTCTAAATTTTTTGCCACAAAGTCCCAATTAACAAGATTTTTCAAAAAACACTCAACGTAGTCGCCGCGTCTATTTTGATAGTCTAAATAATAGGAGTGCTCCCAAACATCACACGTTAGCAACGCTTTTGCACCACTAGTCATGGGAAGGTCTGCATTTGACGTTTTCATAATGCTTAATGCACCCTCTTTTAAAACCAGCCAAGCCCAGCCACTACCAAATTGGGCCAAAGCGGCTGCTTTAAATTCTTCTTTAAACGCGTCAAAGCTTCCAAAATCCTTAACCAAGCGCTCTTTCACACTATCAGAAGGGCCGTTGGAGGAATTTTTTAAACAGTGCCAAAAGAAGGTATGATTCCAAACTTGGGCCGCATTATTAAAAATCGATAAAAACTCAAGCTTGTTAGCTGTTTGCAAAATAATATCTTCAAGGCTTAAATCCTCGAAAAATGTTCCTTGTATAAGCTTATTTAAGTTATCGACATAAGCTTTATGATGCTTTCCATAGTGAAACTCTAAAGTTTTTGCAGATATATACGGTTCAAGATCCTCAAATCCGTAAGGTAGCTCTGGAAGATTAAAAGACATTTAACTCTCTTTTTAAGAATGACTTACCCCCCTGTTGTAGCGCGAACTTTTTCCTATGACAAGACAACAATTAGCGTTGTAAGAGGGGATATTTTTAAAAACCGTTAAGTAACTTTTTAAAGTCTTAAACATGAATAGGGTGGAACCCTTGGTTTTACAGCATCCCTCATCCAACGAGCAGGCCTTACTGTACAAACAGAAAACAAAAATCCCTTTAAACAGGATTTTCAGTTTCTAGAAGGCATTATCCCTTGTTACTTCTGCAAATAGTTGGAAGGTCATAGCTAGGGCTATAAGATTTACTCCTCACTATCTTCCTCGGGGCCTGAGTTATTTTTACTACCACTGCTATCACCTGGAGCCTTTAAAACTAGAATACCATTATATTTAGTAGTTAAAAATTTAGGATCAAGTTTAGTTAATTTGGAGAGCTGTTCTGGGCTAACAAAATAAGCTCTACTTGTTCTTTCCTCTACAATTACCTCAAGCCCCAATTTTTGCAGATTATCAGGTAACTTTTTATGATTTTCATAGTCAGAGAAATTCAAATCGTTGGTATAAATATATCCGAAAGTTTCTATCTGGATGGGTCTTCCGTCATATGTTTTTATAAACTCAGAAATGGGTGATTCGTTTTCTTTTTTTTCAAAATTCATACTTAGCATAGCATTTCGGAAGTTTTTTGTATCTTTTTGTTGAAGATTTGTACGGCATTTCCCAGTTTTTGGATTCTGTGCTCTGCTATAAAGATCTTGAGCGTCTAAGAAATCTTTGCTTTTAAGGTTTTTAACTGTATAAGCAAATTTACAGTTAACTTTACTACCTAATTTAGAGTTTTCAATTTTTTGCCCTACGCTTTTTAATTTTTCAAAAATTTTACGTTCGAAGAATATTAAATCCTTTCTCAAGTCGACTTTAAAATCCTCAAACTTTTTTGAGGAACCATTTTCATTTATGATACTATCAATTTTTGTTTCAATTATATGTAATTCTTCTAAATCTTCCTCATCAAGCAATTCACTCAATTCAGACTCTGACTTGGACCTACTTAGCCCCATTTTTAATTTTTTTAGCTTTGCTTTAAGGTTTTTTAAACTAAGCTTATCTTTAAATTTTGAATTTAATAACGGTATGATTTCTCTTATCATTTCTTTAACTTCATTTAAGAACGCTTTTTTTAATTGCGATTCAAGCTTAGCCATAAGATCAGGATCTTGACTTTTTTGTGTTGTTGGTGTTTTTTTGCTAAAAAAAGCATGGACGTCATTCGTGCCTATAAATATCCCGCTTGCCAAAATCAGTGACGTTTTTAAAAATCTCATTTCTTTTCTCCTAATCTTAAAAAAAGCTTTTCATTTCTTTAAATGTAGTTCTTAACCCTAAAAAAAGAGTTAACACTTTCATTTTCTTTCTTGACCAATGGTCACAAAATGAGGTGATCTTAAAGACACCTTAAAAAAAACAAAAAATACAAAATGACACGCTACGTTTATTGTAATTGGAGGTATACTCCCTATGATAAGTCTTTTATTCATGTGGAAGACCGCGGTTTTCAATACGCAGATGGTATCTATGAAGTAGTTGCTGTTGTAAAAGGCATTTTTGTTGATTTAGAGCCGCATCTTGATCGCTTAGAATACTCTTTAAATGAAATTAAGCTTCCTCCCCCTGTTTCAAGGTCTGTCTTAAAAGTGATCCTTCAAGAAGTTTTGACGCTTAATAGAATTGTTGATGG
>DATDSS010000055.1:0-2073 GCA_035291245.1 Alphaproteobacteria bacterium
CACGTGTTCTTTTGCTGTAATATGTTGGTTCATGTCGATCCTGGTGATATCTTGCAAGATAGATTGAGCATGGCTTAGAATGGTTGTCATGTCATTTACTTGACTCCTTATGTTAACAGCCATTTGTTGCGTATCATTAGAGAGCTCCCTTACCTCATTAGCCACCACTTGAAAGCTTTGACCAGCTTCACCAGCTCTAATAGACTCAATGGTTGCATTTAAAGACAAATACTTGGTTTTATTGTTGATTTGCTCAATTTCACGAATACATCTTTCAATTTTAGTTAAAGTTTGAAGAGATTCATCTTGGATACAAGCCATGACAACTGCTTGTTTAGAGACTTCAATGATACTACCGATAGACTCTATATAGGTGTTTTGGAGTTGTTGAGAAATGGAGGTGATTTCAAGCTCTTCATCTCCTACTTGAACAACTTTAGCTAAATGCGTTAATTCTTGCAGATGCTTTGTTTGTTCACTTGCAATAGTTGATAAGATTTGAAATTGATAAGAAATCTCCAAAGATTTTTCTTCTGTAAACTTTGCAACAGACTCAAGACTATGAATAAGTGAAAAGATAATTTTTTGCTGAACAGAAGCAAATCCTACCCAGTCACTTAAAAGATCTTTTAGAGCGTTGGCGTCTAAATCTTGCATCTTTTCCTCATTATTTTGGCTGTTATCAAGCATGAAAAATTTATCCTTAGAGTTCATTATTCAATAAAGTTATTGCTATTTGGTTAATAGAAACTTCTTTTTTTACAGCGCCTAGTTGTTGTGCAGCTTTTGGCATTCCATAAACCACACAAGTATCTTCGTTTTGACCAATAGTAAAAGCGCCACTATCGCGCAAAGCTTTAAGTCCTGCTGCTCCATCTTTTCCCATTCCAGTCAAAATAGCTGCGCTAATCTTTTCAGTTCCAAGTTTTGCCAAGGAAAAAAATAAAATATCCACAGAAGGTTTGTGACCAGAGCACAACTCTCCATCTCGAACAACCGTCATATAACCTTGAGGTCCTTTTACAATTTCCATCTGCTTATTACCTGGAGCAATGTAGACCGTCCCCTGTTTTAAAGTCATTCCATCTTGGGCTTCTACCACGTGCATATGAGAAAGCGTATTTAAGCGGTTGGCAAAGGAACTTGTAAATTTTTCTGGCATATGTTGTACAACCACAACTGGTGGCGTGCTAACTGGAAAATAAGGGATAACATCGTTTAAAGCTTCCACACCTCCTGTTGACGAACCAATTGCAATCAGCCTTCCTGTTGCAGAAAGCTTCATATCAACGGGTTTTTGAAGTTTTGTATCTTGTGTTTCTTGATAAGCTGGAAAAGTCTGGTGAGATTTGACTTTAGCCACTGCTGCTGCTTTTAATTTTTGACGAAGTTCAATGGCCCAATCGTTTAAAGCTATTTGCCCATCAGGTTTACATAAATAATCAAGAGCCCCACATTCAAGAGCATACAAAGTCTCTTGGCGCCCTTTTTCAGTTAAACTTGAAAGCATAACAACTGGCATAGGGCGAAGCGTCATGATTTTTTCTAAAAAAGTAAGCCCATCCATTTTTGGCATTTGAATATCAAGCGTTATAATATCAGGATTTAGCTGTTTTATTTTTTCACGTGCCTCATAGGGGTCATGAGCATACCCTAACACTTCGAACTCTTCATCTTCTAAAAGAGCTGACCTGATCATTGCACACATTAAGGCTGAGTCATCCACAATGAGCACTTTTATCTTCTTTTTACTGACTGAGTAAGAAGAAAGACTAGTTGAAGAGTTCAATTCCGCCATCGTCTGGTTCCTTTTCCTTTGTGTTAAGTTTTTTACAGTAAGTATTTTCTTTATGAATAAGCTCAGTAACTTCTTGAGGTTGAATAATTTGTCTTAATACTTTTCCATCATAGGGCCAATAGTGGATGCGCCTTGGTCTGTCGCCTCCTAAGTCTTCAGCTAAAAGCCTCAATCCTTCGGTTTTAACATATTTTAAAACAAACTCAGAATTTTGAGTGCCAATTTTTAAGCTGCTTTGAATTAGGTCGGATCCACCAAAAACTTTCACCTCAAGC
>DATDSS010000056.1:0-2977 GCA_035291245.1 Alphaproteobacteria bacterium
TATTAGTAAATTGAGCTTAAAACAATAATAAATAACGAAAAAGCAACTCTTAAAGGTGAGATTTTAAGAGGTTACCCAAGAACTATAAGTTGTGTGCGTGAAGGAGGTGTGGGCGCCTTCACGTGGGACTTTAAAACCACAGGAAAATCTGAAGAAGACCTAAGAGGAAACATAAAAAAGCAAGATAAAACCTAGGGTTTTTAAAGGTTTTGGTTTGATAAGTCCAATCTCGATTTCCAGTGAAAAATCGCGCTTTTGTGCTTTTTGATCTAAAAAATTGAGGTGGCCCTACTATTATTGATGGGGATATGGACGGGCCCAAAAAGCGATACCCTGAATAAAAGGGCGAAAAATGTTTGAGTCGTGAAAATCCCCGATGCGCTGTGTACTGGGCGAAGAGCGAAATCCCCTTAATGAAATCCGCATTCTCGCCCCTCATAAAAACCGCCCTTACTCCACAAGTATCCCCTTATGAAATGCCTCCTATTAAAGCTAAATCTTCTGCATCAGCTAAATTCCTGTGGGGGGTAGGTAAAGCAAGTCCAATTTGTTGATCGAACAGCTGTATAAGTTGTTTATAAGAGGCAGTGATGAAATATTTCTTTTTTAAGACTATTTTTAAAATAAAAGTTTTATGATTCTTAAGTATTCTGTTATAAATTATCATGTATAAATCATAAGGAGAATAAAAATGAAAAAGTATTTTATACAATTTACAGGACTTATGTTCTTGTCTTTTAATATTTGTGAAGCAAGGATAGAAGGTCTTGAAGATTTATCTGTTGCTATAAAAAAATCACAACACACTCGTAATGTTAAAGCTTTTGGTGATAAGGAATTAAATCTTTACACATTTTCCAATCAAATAAAAAAACTTGATAATGGGGATTTTCTGTTTGATGGAAGATGCGAAAACCTTATAAAGCACTATGACAAGATGAAAAACTCCCTTTTGAAGACTGAAGAAGAGGTTAAAAATAGGAACATTTTTTCTAAAACTGTTGGTTATATTTACAATTGGCTTACACAAACCGAAAATGAGCTTATTGCTAAAAGAAAAGAATTTTATAAGGAGCTCATAACCTTGGTTGAGCAAGGAGGAGATTATAGATTTGGGGGAAACGGTTATAACGCTTGTTTTAAAGATCCCGATCATGGTTTTTTAGTTTCTCATAAGCTTAAAGTTTTGAAAGATTGTCTTGAAGTCTCAGATAAGTTTATTAATTCAAAAGACAAAAAAAGAGCTTTTGATCTTTACACGATGTTACAAGAAAACATCAAAAAAAGTACAAGAGGTTAAATATTAAAATTAACGAAGGGTTACTTTTGCCCCACAGAACGTTCACTCTCCAAAGGCACTTTTTTTATGCCCCCCTGCCTGTACACAGCTATTCTCTCTTGTATTCCAATCTTTTCTTTGGCTTTACGCTTTAAAAAGTGCACAGGTAGGCTTTAAAAACTCAAACTTTTTTAAAAATGAGGGGGAGTCGTTGTTATTTTAGTAAAAAAGTTTTTAATAGTATCGCAGACTTTTACAACATCCTCATTACTTAGATTACAGTGAAGAGGCAGCGTTAAAATACTTTTATAAAAGCTTTCTGCTATGGGGCACTCATCATTTTTAAAAAGAGTCAACAAGTGATTAGGTTTATAGTGAATACCAGTTTCGATATTGTTTTGTGCTAAGTAATTTTTCAAATCATCCCTAACCGATTCATCAACCAAAATGGGATAAATATGAGGAACTGCTTTTTCAAGGATCATCTTTAAAAACGAAACGGGGTAACCGCTTAAAGAGTTTTTATATAAAAAGCAAAGCTCTCTTCTTTTTTTCGAAAATGTTTCAATCTTTTTAAGTTGAGCTCTACCAAGGCCAGCATTTAGGTTACTCATATGATAGCGCCAGCCCTGTTCTTTTACGTCAAAATCCCAAGATCTTTTTCCCTCAAAACGAGCTTTTGTATCTTTTTCGACGCCTAAAAGTCTCAAATCTTGTACTTTTGAAAGAACCTCTTCATCACCAGTTACAATAGCCCCCCCTTCGCCACAAGTAATATTTTTAATACTATCAAAGCTAAAGCAGGTAATATCGCCTTGAGCTCCAATGCGAGCTTCATTTAAATATCCGCCAAAAGAGTGAGCTGCATCTTCGATAACGCGTAAATTATACTCACGCGCAAGCTGAAAAATAGCGTCTCTATCCCCAAGTCCGCCAGCGTAATGAACATACATAATGGCTTTTGTGTTAGGAGTGATTTTAGATTTTGTGGCACTGACACTTAGGCATCCTGTCTCAAAATCAATGTCACAAGCGACCGGTTTGGCACCTGTTGCTAAAACTGCCTGAAAGGAAGCTATATAGGTAATACTTGGAATTAAGACTTCATCTCCAGCTTTGATGCCACAGGCTTGAACAGCCAAATGAAGGGCGGAGGTTCCTGTGTTAACGCAAGCAACTTTTACAGAGTCTGAAAAAAAAGCTTCTAACTCTTTTTCAAACATCATCACATGCTTTCCCATACCCAAATAGCCATCGTCTTCTAAAACTGTAAGAAGAGCCTGTTTCTCATCATCAGAAAAACAAGCTTTAGAAAGTTTAATAAAAGAGTTTTGAGCCACTGAAAAAAATCCTTAAAGCGATGGTTATTTATAAGTACTTTATTAGTAACCTATTTTAAAAATAACCTCTAGACGGGGAATTTAATTATTTTTTGGAAAAGTAGCTCTTAATAGCCCCTTGAATGAGACCCAAAAAAGATTTTTTACGCATTTCAGCCAATTTAGGAGAGGATGATTGATTATCAAGGCATATGGAAACACGACTGATGAGCTCTTCCTTTTCACAGCCAGTCTTTTTTTGCTCAGCTTTTTTTGTAACTTTTTCCCAAATTTCTTTAAGTTCTTTTTCTCTTTCAGAATTAAAGGGTTTTATAAAATCTTTAAAATACTCTGTATGATAGCTTATGTTGTTTTGAAT
>DATDSS010000057.1:0-2618 GCA_035291245.1 Alphaproteobacteria bacterium
TATGGAATCAGAGAGCACGCCATGAGCGCTTGCATGAATGGCCTTGCCTTATATGGTTTTATTCCCTATGGCGGGACGTTTTTTGTTTTTAGCGACTATTTAAAGCCAGCTTTAAGACTGTCAGCCATGATGGGACTTAAAGTCGTTTATGTCTTAACCCATGATTCTATCGGCCTTGGTGAAGACGGCCCAACCCATCAACCAATTGAACATCTAACCTCTTTAAGATCAATTCCAGGTGTTCAGGTTTTAAGACCAGCAGATGCCCTTGAAACCTTAAGAGCATGGAAAATGGCGTTAGACTTCCAAGGCCCAACCGTTCTTGCTTTATCCAGGCAATCTCTTCCTTCTTTTGAAAGGCTTTCAACCTCCATAGAAGATGAGTTTGAGGGGGGCTATTGTTGTCTAGAAGACGCAAATCCTGAGGTAACACTCTTTGCCTCTGGCTCTGAGGTATCGCTTGCCTTAAAAACAGCACAAAATCTAAAAGAACAGGGGAAAAACACTCGTGTTATAAGTGTTTTGTGTTTAGAAAAATTTTTAAAAACTAAGTTTTTTCAAAGAATTTCAGCCGATTGCTCTCATAAAGTTGCCATAGAAGCAGCTCATCCAATGCCTTGGTATCAAGTGGTTGGACAAAAAGGGCAAATTTTTGGAATTGAAACTTTTGGAGCTTCTGCCCCTTTTGAAAAAGTTTATGAGCATTTTGGATTAACACCAAAGAATATTACAACTAAGGTACTAGCAGCCCTAACAACCTAAGGATTTTAAGACATGTTTGAGTTTTTATCCCAAGCTTTTGTAACGCTTTTGGTGATTGTGGATCCCTTTGCAGTGGTCCCCGTATTTTTAGCTTTAACACCAAAAGAAACAACCTTACAACGCAATAAAATTGCTCTTAAAGCATCTGTTATTTCGTGTCTTATTTTATTTAGCTTTGCGTTTTTAGGCGACTGGCTTTTAGATGTTTTAGGAATTTCTGAGCCTGCTTTTCGTATTACTGGGGGGTTTTTACTTTTACTTGCTGCTATTGAAATGGTGGTTGCTAAAAACTCAGGTGGTATTAGATCTACTAACGACGATGAATCAGCAGAGGCTGCCATAAAGGATGATATCACCGTTTTTCCGCTGTCTATTCCCTTAATGTCTGGGCCTGGAGCTATGACGTCTGTTGTGGTTCTCATGCGTCAAGCTGAACAAATCAGTTTTATGGCAAGCCTTGGTGTCGTTCTTATTATTCTAGTCGTCATTTTAATTACATATATGTGCCTAAGATCAAGCTCGGCTATGATGAAAGTGTTGGGTGTTACTGGGACAAACGTCTTAACGCGCGTCTTTGGTATTATCTTAGCAGCGCTTGCCATGCAAAGCATTCTAACTGGTATTCAGCTTTTCTATGGCAGTCTTTGCACGCCCCCTCACTTTTAAATGACGCCTTCTAGCTCTTATAAAAAAGGTCTTGAAAAAGAAGAGCACGCTTGCGCTTTTTTAAAACAAAAAGGATACGATATTTTAAAACAGCGTTATAAGACGCCTTATGGAGAAATTGATATTTTAGCCCAAAAGAACAAAACGTTGTTGGCTTTAGAGGTGAAGTTTAGAAAATCTCAAGAAAATGCGCTTTATAGTATAAAAGACTCTCAAAAAAAACGCATTTCACAGGCTTTATTATGCTTTTTACAAGAATCAGAGATAACGTTTGATAAAATTCGATTTGATGTAATGCTATTTTCTCGCTATAAAGATCCCATATATATAAAAAACGCATGGATGTACGATGACTTTACTTTTTAATAAAATTTCCTCTAAAAAAATTATTTCTTTAGCCTTGGCTGGAGTTTTGACCTCTTCTTGCATTCCAATGGTAGCAGGAGGCGTTGCAACGGTTGGAGGCGCTGCAATAAAAGAAAAAGGGGTTGGTGGAGCCATGAGCGATACCAGTATCTCCACACGCCTTAAAATGGACCTATACGCAAAAAACAGAGAAATGCACGCAGCAGTTGGCGTTAATGTCCAACACGGGGAAGTTTTGTTAACTGGCGCTGTTGCCGATCCTCAATGGGTAGTGGACGCTGAACAAATTGCTTGGAACACACAAGGTGTAACACGTGTTATTAACAACTTGTCTGTCAGTAAAGGTGATGGAAGCGTTGGAGTTTTGGCAACTGATAGCTGGGCAACCACTCAAATTAAAAGTGCTCTTCTTTTTGATGGGGATATCAGATCAGTTAACTATAGTATTAAAACAGTTGGCGGTGTGGTTTACATCATGGGAATTGCTCAAAACCAAGCAGAACTTGATAGGGTTGTAAACCATTGTCGCACAACAAAAGGTGTTAAAAAGGTTAAAAGCTTTGTAAAGATTAAGCAAAACACAACAGAACCTGACCAAGAGCCAGCTGCGTCTTAAAAAATTATTGGAAAAGAGGTTTTTTAATTCTCTTTTCCAATCTATAAAATTTTTCTAAAATTAATTACCTTGAAAAATAAAAAAGAACTGTTTAAGGATTATGGAAACATACTTTTTTATTATATTTAAAATGACTTTTAATAAATTACTTATTATATTTGCCTTTCTTGTTTCTTGTACCTTTGCCAGCTCTTCAGACGAAGATACT
>DATDSS010000058.1:0-2645 GCA_035291245.1 Alphaproteobacteria bacterium
AAGGGACAGCTCTCAAAAAAATGAGGGCATCGTCATTGCCAACCTCATTAATAAGTGGAATTCCTTTGGAAGATGCATCTGCATGAAAGCAGGATAATTCTGTCCAAAATAGGGCAAAATCATACCCTACCGAACAAAGCCAATTGAAGCTTTCGTCTTTGACGTAATAAGAGCCCATGTTCCAAAAATTAAGCTTGATGATGTTTTTTCGAAAAAGGATGAAATTGCTGATTCTGTTCAGGCTGAACTTAAAGAAGTTATGAATGAATTTGGCTATGACATTGTAAAAGCGCTTGTAACAGACATTAATCCTGACGCAAAAGTAAAAGCTGCTATGAATGAAATTAATGAATCTCAACGTTTAAGGCTTGCTGCTATGGAAAGAGGAGAAGCTGAAAAAATTTTAAAGGTCAAAGAAGCTGAAGCCGAATCAGAAAGTAAAATTTTGCAAGGTAAAGGTATTGCAGGACAAAGAAAAGCAATCATTGATGGACTGAAGGATTCTTTGAATGAATTTCAAGATAATAATCCAAAAACATCTCCTCAAGAAGTTATGAACCTGATTTTAATGGCACAGTATTTTGATACCCTAAAAGAAATGAGCTTAAATGGTAAACTTAACACCATTTTAATCCCTCATTCCCCTTCAAGTATCTTAGATATCTCAACCCAAATTCGAGATACAATTATCACAGCTAACCAAGTGAAATAGTGTCAAAGTTAGTTCTCTTGGCTATCAGTAGGATTTAAAATCCTACTTTTTATGGAATTTTTAACTATTTTATTGTTAAGTTAGATTTAAATTAAACTTATTGGCTTTTGTTTTTACATGAAAACTTTAAAAATCTTAGTTCTTTCAAGCATCGTTACCTTTGCTCACACGCAAAATTTGGATCCCGCTCAACCAGAAACAGCCCTTTTAAAAGACACCAGTCAAGAAAATAAAAATACCGTTAGTGATCCCTTAGAGATTGTTAATCGCCCTCTTTTTATTATTCATCAGATGTTTGATGAAGCTCTTATTAAACCTATTTGCGCTATTTATTCAGCAGTAATGCCAAGTCCAATCCAACAAGGGGTTAGAAATGTTGTCAATAACCTCTTTGAACCATTAAGTGTGATTAATTACACCCTTCAAGGAAGAGTGGATAAGGCTTTTAAGAGCTTGTGGCGCTTTGGATTTAACTCAACAGTTGGTTTTTTAGGTGTTATGGACGCCGCAACTGCTGTTGGTGTTGAAGGGGACGTTACGGGGTTTTCTGATACACTTGCTTCTTGGGGAGTTCCACAAGGGCCCTATATTATTATTCCCTTGCTTGGCCCAACAACCCTAAGAGGGGTAGTTGGAATGACTGGAGATTATTTTGCAGATCCCCTTAATATCTATGCATTGCATTCAAAAGACAGCCTATATCATAAACGTCGCTGGCTTGTATACACAAGAGATGGTGCCTACTATTTAGTAAAAAGAACGGAAGTTTTAGAATCTTTAGATGCACTAAAGTCTAGCTCTCTAGATTATTACTCCGCGCTAAAAAGTGTTTATAATCAAAAACAACAAGCCAGACTTTCTAGGATTTTAGATAAAAACTAACGACTAACTTACATTAGGGGAAGTTCTTTTTTTGGGTTCCGTCCTTATTCTGTTAAAGGGGTGAAAAAAGAGTACGAGGTTTGTGCTAAAGGCACGCTTTAAAATCGGCACATGCTCACCAGTCATGGGTTTCAAAAAGAACTCAAAAAATATGGCATTACCTCCAGCATGAGTAGCACGGGAAATTGCTATGACAATGCAGCTATGGAGTCCTTTTATCACACCCTCAAGACTGAACATGTGTATTTTGAAAGTTATCAAACAAGAAAGGAAGCTAAGCAAAGCATTTTTGAATATATAGAGGTTTTTTATAACCGTAGACGGAGGCACTCAACATTAGGGTATCTATCGCCTGCACAGTTTGAAAACCAGTGGAAGAAAAAACAAATGGACGTTCGGCTCCTTGGTGTCCTACTCAAAAGGTTGCAAGATCAAATAGTTTTTGAGATCGACTCGTTGTGATTTTAAATGTGCAAAATTGACAGGGCTTTCATTAATAGTTTGCTTTGTTCTTTTAAAAGGCACGTCATCATTATCAAAATGAATAAGAAGTTGATCTAGTTTATTTTTTGTCTCAAGAGATAAGGATCGTGTGATGTTCTCACACAATTCAAATTCAAATTGGTGATGTGCCGTTGTCAAAAATCGTTCGAGTTGTTTATTTGAATAGGGTTCAAGTTTTTTCATTTTAAAGTATTTATAGCCATCTTCCAAAGCCTGATCCCATGTTGGTCGCGCTACAAAAATAGTCTTTTTGCAATAATCAATGAAGGCTGTTTTATCAGCTAGCGTTGCTGCTCTAAAACCAAAGAAAAATCGTATTTTTTGTTTAAAGCGATCCATGGATTTTGCATCCCAATCATAATTGGAAGCTATTAAAAGTTTAGCATCAAGTTCTAAGTACGTTGCACTATAATGCCCCCATAAAATTAGACCAAAAAATTAAAGAGACTTCGTCAAAACTATAATAAAGAACATTTTGCACGAGGTATAAAAAACATGAAAAGATCTTACAAAACATATGACGTCAAATTGAAAGCAAAAGTAGCCC
>DATDSS010000059.1:0-5396 GCA_035291245.1 Alphaproteobacteria bacterium
GGGCTACTTTTGCTTTCAATTTGACGTCATATGTTTTGTAAGATCTTTTCATGTTTTTTATACCTCGTGCAAAATGTTCTTTATTATAGTTTTGACGAAGTCTCTTTAATTTTTTGGTCTAATTTTATGGGGGCATTATAATTTGATATCTTGCTAAGCAATAAACCGGCACACGAAGTAGAACAAATGATGGAAAGTCTCTTTCTAACAAACGCTATACCGCGTGACCGAGACAGACCTTCTACTCCTAGGAATCGGGCTACACGTAGAACTATTAGGTATCTCAAATATAAGAAAAAATCTGTGTTTTAGGCTTAACTTAATGGCATTGGGGGGGGCGCCTTCACGTGCGTTTATACCTCGTTTGTCTTTTACTCCCCCCCGCATTCTCGCCCCCTTATGAATTTTTCACGCTGTACGTTTTTCCCCTATCGTTTATCTTTTGCTCTCCTCGTTCGTTCTCGCTCCCTTATGAATTTTTCCCAATAAGCCCACCAAAACCATCAAGAGCGCAGCAATTCCCGCTGTGTCGTGTACTCAAGGCATAGAGTCATTTGTAAAAACAATAATTCGTAAACTTTAAATCCTTTTTTCCTTATTTTCCAAAGATTTCAAGAGTTTCAAGGATTTTTAAGCGGGAATGTCTGTCAAGAGCAGTTTCAGCTTGACACTGTAAACCTCTCCTTTGGGGGGGAATAATTTATGTGGGGTGGTAAGGTAGCAAAGATCAGAGGTGATGATCAGGCTTGATCCTTTTGACGTTGATCCCACAAGCCACTGACGTTTTTTGAACGTATCAACTGCAAATTAGCTTTTATTTCTTCTATGCTCCAATCCCACCATTTTATCTGCAGGAGTTTTTCTATCTCTTCATCAAAAAAGCGTTTCTTAATTAATTTTGCAGGGTTTCCTCCCCATATTTCATAGGCCCCTATATTTTTTGTAACCAAGCTGCGCGCCCCAATCACAGCACCATCTGCTATTTTAAGGCCGGACATAATCATAGCTTCAGCGCCAATCCAAACATCATTACCAATGATTGTATCCCCCTTTAGTTTATGAGCTTTTGCGGCGACTTTATTGTAGCCATCAAAGTCCTCCTCTAGAAAATCCAATGGGTAGCTTGCTATCCATTCATAATTATGACCTTGTGTGCCACCCATCATGAATTTGACACCGGTTGCAATGGAGCAAAATTTACCGATGATAAGCTGATCAGTTTCATGTGGTAAACGATGATCATCTGCTGCATCTAAGTACATCACACAATCTTCAAAAGGTTTATCATGGTAATATCCTGAATAATAAGAATAATCTCCTGCGATAATGTGTTTTGCCTTAACATGATCTTTAATAATGATTGACTCACGGTAGCTTTTAAAAAGTGTCATAGGTTTATCCCTTTAATGTGTTTTAAAAAACTTCAAATAGGTTAAAAATGCCCCCATCAAAGCATTAAATCTAGGCCATAAAAATATCATAGGCCAAAAAATGTTATCGATTTTTTATTAAAATTTTATCTTACGTAGGCTGTTTTTGAACTCAACACAAGCTAATAAAAAATATTTGACTTTATTTAAAAAAAGCCCCATAAATTTTTAAAAGCCCTGGTGGCGGAACGGTAGACGCGGCAGACTCAAAATCTGCTATCCGTAGGGTGTGGGAGTTCGAGTCTCCCCTAGGGCACCAAGAAAAACACCAAAAAAGCATGAAAATGCTTTTTAGTTATTCTAAAAAAGCTATAAAAGCTTGATCATTCTTAAAAGCTTTAAAAAAAATATTGACCCTCTTGACGAAATGGGTTAAAAATTCAACTAAGTGAAATTTTTAACTATAAGGTAGAAACTATGAGCCGTCGTTGCTCCATTACAGGTAAGACCGTTATGTCTGGCAATAATGTCAGCCATGCAAACAACAAAACAAGACGTCGTTTTTTGCCAAACCTTCAAGAAACATCTTTGGTAAGCCATATCCTTGGTAAAATGATTCGCTTGCGCTTAAGCACTAATGCTATTCGTACCATCGAATTCCACGGTGGGTTGGATGCTTTTTTGATGCGCACGCCAGCAAGCAAACTTGATACAAAAGTTGCGCGCATTAAGAAATTGATTGCTTCTAAAGCTTAAATTTTCAAGATACACTTTTTATGGACACTTTCTTGAAAGATAGCTTGCTGATTTTCCAGCAACTGTCTTGCGAAAGTGTTTCTTTATTTTTATTGCTTATCTCGTGTATAGGTATCTTAGTCTTTCATAGACTCTATGGCCTTGTAGGACTTTACGCGTATACAATAATTGCTGTTCTTGCTTCAAATCTTCACGTTTTAAAGTCCTCTTATTTTGGTTCTTTAGGTGAGCCTGTAGCGCTTGGCACCGTTTTATTTGCCTCTACTTTTTTGGCAACAGACCTCATTACCGAGCACTATGGCAAAGAAAAAGCAAAGTCTTGTATAGGGCTTGTTTTTTCTACACAAGTTTTAATAAGCCTGTTTATGGTATTTGCCATAGCTTTTAAACCTTTTGAGGAAGCCTCTAATTTAAAAGTCCATGAGTCTTTAGAGATTTTATTCTTGCCAAGCGGGCGGATTTTAGTTGCAAGCCTTGTGTCATATGTTTTAAGCCAGTGGGTGGATATTTCTATTTTTCAGTATGTAAAAACACTCACCTCAGGAAGGTTTTTATGGCTTAGAACCAATCTTTCAACTCTAGTTTCAGGCTTTGTGGATAACTTAACTTTTAGTTTTTTGGCTTGGGTTGTTTTTAGTCCTACACCTGTAGGCTTTCATGAGTTATTGTGGACATATGTTTTGGGGACGTATCTTTCAAGAGCTGTTGTTGCTTTTTTAGGGACTCCTGTTATTTATCTTAGTTATTGGACCAAGCGGATTTAATTTTTATGACCTTTTCTTTTACTTATTCTAGGCCTCACGCTTCCTCTTTTGCTCGTTTAGGAGAGCTTGTAACGCCTCATGGTGTCATTCAAACGCCAGCTTTTATTTTTTGCGCAACAAAAGCTGCTATGAAGGCAGTTGATCCCCGCGATGTTAAAGAGGCTGATACCCAAATCATTTTATCAAACACTTATCACTTGATGATTCAGCCCGGTTCGAAAATCGTTGCTCAAATGGGCGGGCTTCACAAGTTTATGGGCTGGGACGGCCCTATGCTCACTGACTCAGGCGGGTTTCAAATCTTTAGCTTAGGACATGGTTCTGTTGCAAATGAAATCAAAGGGAGACGCCTTAGCGCCAGTGGAGAGGGGACCCGTAATAAGACTTTAAGAAAAATTACAGAAGAAGGCGCAACTTTTAGGTCTTATCTTAATGGAAAACTTGAACTTTTAACGCCCGAGCGCTCTATTCAAATTCAACGCGACCTAGGAGCAGACCTCATCGTAGTCCTTGACGAATGCACCCCATTTCATGTGGATAAGCGCTATACAAGAAGGTCTATGGAATTAAGCCACAGATGGGCGCAAAGAAGCTTTAATGAGTTTGAGCGAACTGAAAATGGTAAGCAAGCCCTTTATGGTATTATTCAAGGTGGTGTTTATGAAGACCTTAGGCAAGAGTCTTGCGACTTTGTAAATTCACAACCCTTTTTTGGTCATGCTATTGGGGGCTCTTTAGGGGCTAATAAAGAGCAAATGTATGATGTTGTGCGCCTTAGCATGTCTAAGCTTGATCCGCAAAGACCTGTGCATCTTTTGGGAATTGGTGGCATTAGTGATATCTTTGAAGGCGTTAAAGCAGGTGTTGATACCTTTGACTGTGTCCATCCTACAAGGCTTGCGCGCCATGGAGGAGCTCTAGTTGCGCCTCATAACAGGCCAGAAGGTAAGGAAGACAAAGAGCACATCAATCTTAAAAATGGGGCTTACCGGGTTGACCCTACACCTATTGAACCAGACTGTACATGTTCAACTTGCAGGAGGTTTTCAAAAGCTTATATCCATCATTTATTGAAAGCTCAAGAAATCTTAGCGCTAAGCCTTATTTCAGTTCATAACATTCATTTTATGAATAAGCTTTTAAGCTCTATTAGGACAGCAATTGCAAATGGAACGCTAGAAGAAGAGCAAAAGAACTGGGTTTAAACCCAACTTCCTAGAATAGAGTGCGATTATCTCAAAGACTTAAATGAGGGGGGGCATACCTTACTTAACCACCCCAATTACCCCCCAAAAAAAAGCAAAGATTTGGAGTGTCCAGCTGAGAGTGCTCTT
Source organism: Alphaproteobacteria bacterium (assembly GCA_035291245.1). GTDB lineage: Bacteria > Pseudomonadota > Alphaproteobacteria > Paracaedibacterales > DATDSS01 > DATDSS01. The sequence continues at coordinate 4,225 of DATDSS010000059.1, forward strand.
GACAGGTATTCCCGCCTAAAAATTCTTGAAACCCTTGAAACCTTTGGAAAATAAGGAAAAAAGAATTTAAAGTTTACGAATTATTGTTTTTACAAACTTCTCTATGCCTTGAGTACAATGTACAGCGGGAATTGCTGTGCAACCCTGATGCTGCTTGCATTTTTATTGACCAATGCTTGCAACAAGTGAACAAGCGTTTCCAAGAAACTCTTACAAAACTTGGTAGCAAAAAAGAGTTATGGGAACGTCTCATCTCACTGGTGCACATGGTTGAGATGCCAAACTTTGAAACCATGTATGATTTTATCATACGGCCCCCACCCATCGTTGCAAAATCTGTGATCTGAACCCAAAAATACTTAGCCCATGAGGACAATCCAAAATACACTCTAACCCGCATAAACAGCAGTAAGAAAAAATCGTATTTTAAGCTGAGAATTAAGAGCATACTCCTTAAACAGATTAGCACCTAAGGGACGTCTATAACCAAGAAAACCTATAAAACATGGGGGTTTTCAAGAGGGATACGAATTCAAGAGAGCCGGTATCTGATAATATGGCGGAGAGAGAGGGATTCGAACCCTCGGTACGATTGCTCGCACAACGGTTTTCGAGACCGCCCTATTCAACCGCTCTAGCATCTCTCCAAAAATAAAAACTGCTTCATAAAAGGAACTAGTTATGAAATCTACTATTTCTTTTTCTTTTTAGGCTTTTTTTATAAAAAATTCAAGGACAGAAAATTAAATTGCGCAAGTTCATATTGAATGAGACTCAAGAGGTCTTTGGAATAGAGTCTTGAATATAGTGCATGGGGATGAGCCCCTTCAAGGCTAAAGTGTGGTTATAGGTGTCCGTATATTTGTCTAAGGTCGTTGTGTAAGGCCTTTTTGAGGGTGGATTGCATACCTTCTAAGGAAATCTTCGAAAAGGTCAGATCTATTAGTAAAACTCTTTGCGCAAGATGCTGTTTGCTCGTTCAACACCGCCGTTATACTGGGGTTTGGCGGAGGGCAAGACTAGAAAAAGGGGAAATCTTAAGATCGGCGCGCAGGCTTGCTCAAAATCAGACCTGAATTCTGATCCACCGTCGACCTGTATAGAGAGGATTTTGAAGGAGGAATGAGTCACAAAAACCGTCAAAAACGCTTAGAAGAAGAGGTTTTCACACG
>DATDSS010000060.1:0-5423 GCA_035291245.1 Alphaproteobacteria bacterium
CCATGGTAACAGCTGGTGTGTTCTTGCTTATTAGGCTAGCTCCTTTGTTTGAAATGGCCCCTTTTACAAAAATGATTATAACAGTAGTTGGAGCGATAACGGCCATTTTTGCAGCAAGCATTGCCTTAACCCAAAAGGATATCAAACGCGTTATTGCTTATTCCACTTGTAGCCAATTAGGCTATATGTTTTTTGCAATCGGGTGTGGTGCTTATACTGCCTCCCTTTTTCACTTAACCACCCACGCCTTTTTTAAAGCGTTACTCTTTTTAGGAGCAGGTTCTGTGATTCATGCCATGTCAGATGAACAAGACATGACCAAAATGGGTGGGCTTTATAAACTTATTCCTTCAACATATGCCTTGATGTGGATAGGGTCTTTGGCTCTTGCTGGTATTCCCTTTTTTGCAGGATTTTATTCCAAGGACGCTATATTAATGGCAGCTTACCAAGCTGGCACCCCCATTGGAGAGTTTGCCTATATCGTTGGTGTCATTGTTGCAGGACTCACAGCTTTTTACTCTTGGAGACTCATTCTTATGACGTTTCATGGAAAATCCCGCGCAGATGAACATGTCCTAGCCCACGTTCATGAATCACCCTTAATAATGTTATTACCTCTTGGTGTCTTGGCTGTTGGGGCAATTTTTTCAGGCTATGTTTTTGAAGGTCATTTTCTGTCTGCTAAAGAATTTGGGTGGTGGACTCAAGAAGTGTCGCCAAACAAAAATTTGGTCCACCCATCCTTATTTATTGAGCTGTTGCCCGTCATAGCAGGTGTTTTGGGAATTTTCCTTGCGTATATCATTTACTTTAAGGACCTTGAAAGAGCGAATGTTTTAAAAAATAAACTTTATGTGCTTTACCAAATTTCTTTTAATAAGTGGTGGATAGATGAGCTTTACGACCGGTTGTTTGTAAAAACATCTCTCTTACTTGGAAGTTTTTTTGCAACCTATGTGGATAAAAAAACAATTGATGGCCTAGGAGCTGATGGAATAGCTTTTCAAACGTTAGCGCTTAGCTCAAGGTTTTCAAAATTGCAAAACGGGAAGCTTGGAACTTACGCAGTTATGATGATTGCAGGCGTTGTTTTAATGGTAACGTATGTGATGTATAAATCGGTAAAGGGGTACTAAAGAGATGAGCCATACATTTTCTTATCTTTCAGCAATTACATTCTTGCCCCTTTTGGGATGCTTATTTATCTGGTTGATCAGAGGAGATGAAGAAGTTGTTGCAAGAAATGCGCGCTATGTCGCTCTTTGGACGACGCTTGCAACGTTTGCTTTAAGCATTTTTATGTTTTTAGAATTTGATCCCCATAGTAATGGCTTTCAATTTTTAGAACAGCATATTTGGATTCCCTCTTTTAATGTGTACTACACGCTTGGAGTTGATGGGCTGTCCATTTGGTTTGTTTTGCTTACCACTTTTTTAATGCCCCTTTGTATACTTGCCAGCTGGAAAAGTATAACCTTTCGGGTTAAAGACTATATGATGGCGTTTTTAGTGCTTGAAACCCTGGTCATTGGCATGTTTTGCGCTTTGGATGTCTTTTTGTTTTACGTCTTTTTTGAAGGTGTCTTAATCCCAATGTTCTTGCTGATTGGCATATGGGGAGGAGAAGACCGTTTATATGCGTGCTATAAGTTTTTCCTTTATACACTTTTAGGTTCAGTCTTAATGTTAGTTGCCATTTTGGCTATTTACTATGAAACTGGAACCACAGACTATCTAGTTATAAAAAATCATAACTTTTCTTTTACAACACAATGTTGGTTGTGGCTTGCTTTTTTTGCATCTTTTAGTGTTAAAGTACCGATGTTTCCAGTTCACACTTGGCTTGCTGATGCGCACGTTCAAGCGCCAACAGCTGCTTCTGTGATATTGGCCGGCGTTTTATTAAAAATGGGAGGGTATGGTTTTATTCGCTATTCTCTTCCTTTTTTTCCAGAAGCAAGTCAAGCTTTTGCGCCTTTTGTCTATTTCTTAAGCATTATTGCTATTATCTATACGTCGCTTGTGGCGCTGTCTCAAAAAGATATGAAAAAGCTTATTGCCTATTCTTCGGTTGCGCACATGGGAATTGTAACGCTTGGAATTTTTACATTAGACGAAAAAGGTATTAATGGAGCAGTCATTCAAATGCTAAGCCATGGACTTGTTTCTGCTGGACTCTTTTTATGTGTAGGCGTTGTTTATGACCGCTTTCACACAAGAGAAATCTCTTCTTATGGAGGTCTTGTAAACAAGATGCCACTTTATGCAAGTGTGTTTTTAGTTTTAACGCTTGCTTCTGCGGGCCTTCCAGGAACCAGTGGTTTTGTAGGGGAGATCTTAGTTCTGATCCAATCTTTTGCCATTAAGCCATCAGTCGCCGTTCTTGCAGGAACAGGCATGATTTTAGGGGCATCTTATGGTCTTTGGCTGTATAAGCGTGTATGTTTAGGCGAGCTTAAAACAACTTTGGATATGAAATATCTTACAGATCTTACAGGCTTTGAAAAATTCAGTTTGGGTAGTCTTTGTATCTTAAGCTTAGTAATGGGGATTTATCCAAGTCTTTTTACCAAAGCTTTGCTCCCCTATACCAAGAGTCTTATTGATTTTTTAAATCAGCACTCCGTCCAACAGGGTGATACCTTAGGTGTGATTTCCACCTTAAAATCATCCTTGTTACACTTTACGTCTTTTAAGTGAGGCCTTTTTATGCAAAGTTTACTTTCCCTTCCAAGCTTACATTTAGTGGCTCCTGAACTTGTTTTAGGGGGGGGCACCCTGTTACTTTTAATGTTGGGCGCTTTTTTAAAGACAAAGAAAGAGCAAGTGGTTCATTTTCTGTCTTTAGGGCTTTTGGTGCTTGTGGGGTTCTCATTGTTTTTTGTAAAAACACTGTCGCAGGTCTCTTTTAATGGCTTTTGGGTGAGCGATTTTTTGGCACTTGGGGCTAAGGTTATATTAGTCATTTCAACATTTATCTTAATGCTTGTAAGTTCTAAATCCTGGAAAAAAGAAGGGGTTTTTAAATTTGAATATCCGCTCTTAATGCTTTTGGCGCTATTAGGCATGATGGTCATGGTCTCAGCGCACGATTTGATGACGGTTTATATGGCTTTAGAAATAATGAGTTTATCCCTTTATGTGATGGCAGCTTTTAACCGCGATAATTATAAAAGCTCTGAAGCAGCTGTTAAATACTTTGTGTTAGGGGCTTTTGCTTCTTGTATGACCTTATATGGCATGAGTTTAGTTTATGGATATTTGGGAACTACAAATTTTGATGCACTTTCTAAAATCTCAACTTCCCTTGGAGTTTGGTCTTATCCAGCTCTTCTTGGGGCTCTTTTTGTTTTTGTAGGGTTTGCTTTTAAATTGTCTTTAGCACCGTTTCACAACTGGACGCCAGATGTCTATGAAGGGGTTCCTTTAAGTGTGACAGCCTACTTTAGTACCGTTCCAAAAGTTGCAAGCTTTGTACTTTTAATCAGACTTTTACAAGGCCCCCTTTACGTAATTTTGCTTGAAGCCAAGGAGTTATTATTCTTTTTAGGATTATTATCCATGCTAATTGGAGCTCTTGGGGCCCTTCGTCAAAAAAACATTAAGCGATTGCTGGCTTTTAGCGCAATTCACAGCACCGGATTTTTAGTTCTAGGACTTACAACCAGCAGTGAAGGATTCCAAGCAACTCTTATTTATCTGTTGTTTTATTTGGTAAGCATGCTTGGAATTTTCATCTCTCTTTTGCATCTAGATAGACGGGGCAAAGCAGTAGCTACCCTAGAAGATCTTCAAGGGCTGTCTTATGAACACCCCGCAACATCCTTGATTTTAGGTTTTTTAGTTTTTTCATTAGCTGGCATCCCTCCCCTTCCAGGCTTTTTTGCAAAAGTAGCAGTTCTTCAAACACTTTTAGGGGCGCATTTCATAGTGGTTGCTGTTTTAGCTGTTATCCTAAGTGTGATTGCGGCTTATTATTACCTTAAAGTTATTCAAACAGTCATGATTGATAATCCTTTAGTTCAAACAGTTCATAGCCTAAAAGCCAAACCAGAGGTTGTTGTCTGTGTTGTTATTGCATTTATGGTTGGGGTGATGACACTTTGCTGGATATACCCTCATCCAATAATGAGTATTACAACACGCATGGTCAGAAGTCTTATGATGTAATTAAGTTTTAATTTATATTCAAGCTGCTATTATGAAACAATAAGCTTTGTATCAGAATTGGCAGTTTCTATGTCTTTAAAAATAATACTGGTTTTAGTTTTAGCCTTAGCAAGGGTAGCTCTTTCTCAAGAAAAAGACTTCACAACAGAACAGATAGAACAGTTTTATTTTTTCAAACAAATAGATGATTATTATGACTATTGGAAACAGTTGCCAAAAGACGACACAAAGGCGCAGTCCTTTTTAATAGACGAGCATCAAAAAGAGGGAATCAACTATTTCAGCGCTTATCTAAACGATTGCTTTGTTCATCAAGAAGAATTTAAGAACTGTTTTACAAAAAATGGTCATAAAAATCTACGGCAATTAAAGCAAGAAATTAATAATCTTTCAGATGATTTTGATAACGATGAAAATGCTAGTGAATTTGAAATAGAAGAGTTCTATAAATGTGCGCAAAATAATTTTGAAAGTTTTTTAAGAAGAAATTATGTTTTAAAAAACAGCCAAAAGAATATGCTGAATTTATTTAATTTCACAAAAGACTCTCCAGATGGGCTGGCGTCGCCACAGTATGTGCTTGATTATTTTTATGTGAAATTTGCTCATGAAAATATATTTAAGAACTTATTTAAAGAGGTCAGCTATCAAGAGCCTCCTTATCAGTTCTCTCTTAAAAAATCTTATGAGGCTTTTTCTTATGATTTTAGAAACCCTATAAGCATTAGTAATCTTATCATTTCTATTTTAGAAAATAACGTAACCGATCATATTTTAAAACCACTTATAGTTTACCTAAGCAGAGGACTTTCAAAGGACTATTCTAACGATTTTTTTAAATATGTCGTAAATCTTTATAGTCTTGATATTAATTTTTTAAGCATAACTGATAAAAAAAAGAACAATACAGAAACAAATAAATTTTTAAGGTCTTATTTGAGTGAATCTTTAAAAAATCATATAAGCTCAAAAGAACACTTATCTTATTTTTTGTCTATTGGTGCCAATGTCGGTTATTTAAAAATTTTAAGATCAAAATACTATTTTGATTATACAACTTTTTCAGATTTTCAAAAGGAACTCTTAACAAGTATTATTTTAAAAAAAGATAATACTTTAGATTTATACAGAAAAATAGCTGATGATGACGACTTTAAAGTAACAATAGCTGACAAAACGCTTTTTTACTATGCGTTAGAGTTTAACTGTGAAGACTTTGTGGATGCTTTTTTAGAAGATTATGCCTTTTA
>DATDSS010000061.1:0-2741 GCA_035291245.1 Alphaproteobacteria bacterium
CATGTTTAGGATCTCCTGATGTAGGATCTAAGAATTGATCAATTCTCTTTGTAACGTGAGGAAAAAAGAAATAAGCTCCAATGAGCCCTAACATGCCAAAAACTGCAACAAGGGCAAACCAAAAAAGCGATACGCCAGCTATAAAAAGTTGACCAATCCAAGTGCAAACAGCAACAAGAGTCATGCCAAGGTCAGGTTGAAGCAGCAATAAAACGCCGTATAAGGCTAAAAGTCCAAAGGAGGCTAGGAAACCAGGGAAATTTGACTTTTTCATGCCTTCTGAAAGCATCCAAGCCGAAAGGACTGCAAAGGCAGGTTTTACAAATTCAGATGGCTGTAAGGAAAATCCCGCTAAGTTAATCCACCTTCTGGCACCTTTAATTTCCATGCCTATGAAAAAGGTTAGACACATGAAAAAAAGTCCAGCTAAAAATACAAGGCTTGCAACGCGTCTTAGCTCTCTTGGCGTTAAAAGGGAAAGCCAAATCATTAAAATGCTAGCTGGAACTACCATAAAAATGTGACGCTTTACAAAGAAAAACCCATCAAGCTTTAACCGATCTGCAATAGCAGGGCTTGCTGCAAAACTTAAGACAATCCCAATAAAAATCAACGCAAAAACAGCTAAAAGAACCAAACGATCCACAGTCCACCACCATCTGCCCAAGGAACTGGTATCGGCTCTTGAAAAACTTTGTACTTTGTTTGTGCTCATAAGGGTGGCCTTTTTAGCGTATTTTTTGTAGATAAGGGAATAATAAGTCAAAAGCGCCTTTAAACCAAGCTGTATACTTAAGCGACGTAAGCTTAAGATCAAGCTCTATTTTCTCTATTGAAATCCATTTTAGATCCATGATTTCATGAGTATTATGGACTATTGTTTGATTTCCTTCATAAAACCCCACAAAGACATGATCAAGTTCATGTTCACTAAGGGCGTTTTCAAAAGAGGCGTGATAGGTAAAAAAGCCCAAATCCAAAAGGTCTATATTTTTTAATCCCACCTCGTATTCCAGGCACCTTTTGGCTTCTTCTTTTAAGTCCTTTTCAGGCTGAGGGTGGCTGCAACAGGTGTTCGTCCAAAGGCCACCACTATGATACTTATTTAAGGCCCTTTGTTGTAGCAGAGCTTCAATTTTTCCGTTTATCGTTCTTAAAATAAAAACAGAAAAAGCTCTATGCAAAAGACCTTGTTCATGGGCTTTTATTTTTTCGCAAACCCCTAAAACCTCATCTTGGGGGGATACCAAAATAACAGTAGGAAAGGGAGCTATTTCGTCATATTTTTTACTTGAGCTATCAGGCATTTTAGGGAATTGAAATATTTTTTAGACTTTAGCTTACAGTATTTTTGTTAAAAGAGTAAGATTTGTTAACTCTGAACAAGCAGATCATCAAACTTAAGCATAATAAGGTGAAAAATACGCCTGCGTAAAAAGGTCCGCTAGATCCATAAGTATCACTTAAAAATCCAGCCACCCAGTTTCCAATTAAAACAGATGTTCCTGCAACTAGGTAATAAAGCGCAAAGGCTGTTCCTCTTAAGTCAGAAGGCACGCTTGAGGAAACAAGAGCAGGTAAAATGCTTTGTGTCATGCCTAAATGAATGCCCAATAAAATAATGCCGATGATCACACCAAAAAAAGAACTAAACACAAGCAAACTTATATGAGTTAACAAAAAAATAAAAACACCTACAAAGAGTATATGAAATTTATTAAATTTATCCCCTAACTTCCCCATGGGAAACGAAAGACTTGCGTGTATAAGATCGTAAAACACAATCATTAAAGGAATAGTGTGCACAGGCCAGCTTGCATCGCGCGCCCTTAGCGTTAAAAAGGCTTCACTAAACCGTGCGAGCATTAAAACAGAGACAATTGCAAGAACTTTCCAATAAGTGCTTGGTAAATACTTAATATGAGAAATCTTCCAAGATTTTATACTACTGCCTTTGTCATCTTTTATTTCTGACTTTATACAAGGAGCCTTAATCCTCTTTTGCAGAATGTAAATCGATAATAAAGAGGGAATAATGGCACACATAAAAACCAGTCTGTAGTTATGATCGCTTAGATACATTAAAATAGAGGCTAATAAAGAGCCAGCAACAGCTCCAAAGGTATAAAGAGATTGTCTAAGCCCAAAACTTTTCCCTCTGGTGCGTTCATTGCTTAAGTCAGCAATTAAGGCGTCTGTTGGAGAAGACCTTATGCCTTTACTAAGTCTATCAATAAATCTAGCTGCAAAAATCCAGTTGATGCTTGCTGCTAGTGCAAACATAGGTTTTATTAAAAGGCTTAAAAGGCTTCCAGCCAAAATGAGAGGTTTTCTTTTTTTTAAATAATCACTTAAAACGCCTGCAAAGACCTTAAATAAAAAAGACGTAAAAATGGCAACCCCTTCAATAAAGCCAAGCTTTGTTTTACTGGCACCTAAGACTTCTACGATAAAAATAGGAAGAAGGGAGAAAACCATCAAAGAAGAACAGCTCCAACAAAAGCTCATCCAAGCAACGTTTCTAAGGCTTCCTCTAAAAAGCTTGTTTTTTAAATTACTAAAAGTAGGAGCAAGAAAGAGAGGGGTGGGAGGCGTGAAAGACTCTTCTATTTTATCATCTTGTTTGTAACAAGTGTTTGTTTTTTTATTCATAATAAAAAAGAGAACCTTTCTTTTTTTATAAAGTCACGAACCTGATCACGAACCTGATAGAGAGCAAACTTTCGTACCATTTATAAAAA
>DATDSS010000062.1:0-3569 GCA_035291245.1 Alphaproteobacteria bacterium
TGAATAAAAGGGTGGAGTTTTACCTTAGACACTGTAAAAATCAGCCGATAAAATCTGCCATCGTATAAAAGCCAGCTGGCTGTTTTTTTAACCAAGCAGCTGCCTTTAAAGCGCCTTTTGCAAGAGCTTCTTTTGAATAACACGTGTGAGTGAGCTCTAAGGATTCATCTTTATGGCACCAACTAACGCTATGGGTTCCTGGGTGATGTGCTTGCCTTAAAGAGCTCATACCAACGACATCTTTGGGCCTTTGACCCGCACACAAAAAAGGATTATAAAAACTGTCTTTACAAAGAGTCTCTAAAAGTGCTTTAGCAGTCCCTGAAGGCGCATCTTTTTTAAGGTTGTGGTGACAATCGATAATGTCCACATCCACCTCCTGCACCAAGTCTTTAAACTCATTTAAAATTTTAAGAGCTTTTTGCATAATAGCAACGCCAATAGATGTATTAGGAGCAACCATAACCGGAATAACCATAGATGCGTCTTTCAAAGCTAAAAGGTGGGTCTGCTCAAAAGTAGAGACCCCCGTTAATAAGGGGATTTTTTTGATTAAGCACATTCTTAAAACCAAATCTAAAAAATCATGATGGCTAAAATCCAAACCGACCTCTATTTCTAAAGGAAAAAAGTCAACGAGGTTATTTCTTCCTAAGGCACTGTTTTTAATGCCAAGAGCGTCAGCTTGTAAACAAACTGCTTTTCCCATTTTTCCAGTACCGCCAAATACAGCAATTGTCATAACGTCTCTATACTTATTATTTTATTTTTTGTTCTATAAGATATACCAATTTTTAAGCGGAAAAGAGAGGGGGAATTTTTGTTTTTGAAGGATCTGCAATAAACAGGATCTCTATCTAAAGCTAACTATTTGTTAATATTTTAATGTTACCTTAATCCAATAAAGGGACTTTTAGAAAATTTGAGAATCTCATGGATGAATTGTTGGGAGATTTTCTCACAGAAACGCAAGAAGGGCTATCAACCCTTGAGCAAAACCTGCTAACGCTTGAATGTGACCCCGAAAATAAGGAGGTCATTAACCAAACGTTTCGCATCCTTCATACTATTAAGGGGACTTGCGGATTTTTAGGGCTTTCACGTTTAGAAAAAGTTGCTCATGTTTGCGAAACCATTTTATCCAAAGTTAGGGAAGATCAACTAAAAGCCACAGGGGATGTTTTAACTGTCTTACTAAAAGGCTTGGATCTTTTAAAAGAAATCGTCCAAAACATTGAAAACATCTCAGAAGAAGGTCAAGGCGATGATAGCGCCGTTATAAAAGAGCTTGAAGGGTGTATTGATCAAAAAAAAGAGGAGGAAATGTCTGAGGAAGAGGCAAATGCCCTTTTCCAAACGCCCTCTCAAGAAGCACCAAGTGATGTACCGCAAGATGAGCAACTCCTCTGTTGTCCAAACAACCCTCCTTTAGAACCAACACTATCAAAAGCGCCAGAAGTTAAGGTTGAACCTAAACCCCAAGAAACTAAGGAGTCAGCCCCTAAACCAGCAACGGATGCAAAAACTGGAACTGCTGCAACACAAAGCATTCGCGTTAACGTTGATACCCTTGATAATTTGATGACGCTTGTAAGTGAACTTGTTTTAACGCGTAACCAACTTGCTCAAGTAGCGCGCCAGCTTCCAGAAAATCTTATAAAAGCTCTTTTATCCAGGCTTAGCCAAATTACAAGCGACCTTCAAGAAGAAGTCATGAAAACCCGCATGCAGCCTATTCAATCAGCTTGGGCTAAGGTTCCAAGACTCGTAAGGGATCTTTCAGGAGAGCTTCATAAAAAAGTACAGCTTGTTGAAGAAGGCGGTGATACAGAGCTGGATAGGCAGATCTTAGAGCTTATTAAAGACCCTTTAATTCATATGATTAGAAACTCCATGGATCATGGTTTTGAATCCCCAGAAGAACGTCTTACAAACGGTAAATCTGATACAGGAATTTTAAAGTTAACAGCTTCCCAAGAAGGGGGCTATGTCTTATTAAAAATCAGCGATGACGGAAAAGGTTTAAATGTTGATCGTATCCAAGAAAAAATTTTGGAAAAAGGTCTGGCTGATCGCGCAACAATTGCACAAATGACGCAAGAGCAGTTGTTTCAATATATTTTTCACCCGGGATTTTCTACGGCAAAAGTAGTCTCTAATGTTTCTGGGCGTGGTGTGGGCATGGACGTTGTTCGTACCAATATTGAACAACTTGGTGGCAGTGTTCAAGTTTTATCAAAACAAGGAATTGGAAGCGATTTTGTCCTTCGTATTCCTTCGACGCTTTCTATTATTTCCTCTCTTATCATCAAAAGTGGGGGCTTTCAATTTGCACTACCTCAGGCTTCTGTGACAGAGCTTGTAAGAGTAGGAGGATTGTCTGGCTATCAAGTAGAGATGATAAATCATACACCGATCTTAAGGCTTAGAGAAAGAATCATACCTCTTTTGGTGTTAAATAAAATCTTAGATCTTGGGGGTTTTACGGACGAGGAAATTTTAAAACGGGAACATCACGTGGTGGTGATGCAAGTGGATAGTCGCTTTGTGGGCGTTCTTGTGGATCAGGTGTGTGATACTTACGAAATTGTGGTTAAACCCTTAGCCAAAAGCTTGAGGTCTTTAAAAATCTTCTCAGGAAGTACCATTTTAGGAGGAGGGGAAGTTATTTTAATTGTGGATCCTCATACGCTTTATCAATCTATTGGCGAAGAACTGTCAACTTCGGAAAAAGAAACAGCTGGCTATCTTAAGCAAGCTGAAAAAAATACTTTGAAAAAAACCAATTCTATACTGTTACTTTTAAAAGCCGGGGGGCAGTCCTATGTTGTTCCCCTTTCCTTAGTAGGGCGGATTGATGAAATTACCTTAAGCGACCTTTGTCCTGATTTATCCGTACAAACACTCCCCTATCAAGGGAAGCTTTTGCCTATTATGTCTTTAAACCCCATGACGACTCTTCAAAGTATGGACGGATCTTTAAGGCCTATGCTTGTTTTTATGAACAAAACTCATGCTTTGGGCGTTGTTGTAGAAGAAATATCTGATATCATTCATGGGGAAATTGAAATCCTTATCGACAGCGATATTAAGGGGTCTATGGGCCTTTGTATGATTAAAGGAGAAAAAACTCATGTGATTAACACTGATTACTTTTTCCAGTTGGTCTATCCAAATGCCAGCGCTTCAGCTTCTAAGAAACTATCAAACTCGAAAAAAAGAATCCTACTTGTAGACGATAGTGAATTTTTTAGAAACGCCTTAAAACCGGTGTTGAGTCTGGCTGGCTATGATGTTACGACTTCTGATTGTCCAACAAACGCTATGACCTTGATGAAGGATACTGTTTTTGATCTGTTGATCACTGATATTGAAATGCCTGATATGAACGGTTTTGAATTTGCCAGAACCTTAAGGCAGCTGTACAAAGATGATTGCTTGCCAATTATTGCTCTTTCGGCTATGTCTTCAAGCAGTGAAGTGAAGGTGGCAGATATGAGATTGTTTGATGATTTTGTCTCTAAATCTGATCAGCAATCTCTTCTTCATGTGATAAAAATCTCTTTGAT
>DATDSS010000063.1:0-2449 GCA_035291245.1 Alphaproteobacteria bacterium
ACCTTAAAGTCCATATCCCCTAAGTGATCTTCATCGCCTAAGATGTCAGAAAGAACAGCGTAGCTTTTACCTTCCTTGATAAGGCCCATAGCAATACCAGCCACTGGCTTTGCAAGAGGTACGCCTGCTTCCATTAAGGCAAGCGACGTGCTACACACTGTTGCCATAGAAGAAGATCCATTAGATTCTGTAACTTCTGCAACTGAGCGAACAGTATAAGGGAAAGCTTCTTTAGTTGGCATCATGGGGCGCAACGCTCTCCATGCAAGCCTACCATGTCCTATTTCACGACGTCCTGGGGCGCCTAGTCTTCCCGTTTCACCAACGGAGTAAGCTGGGAAATTATAGTGAAGCATAAAGCGCTCACGATACTCACCAGAAATACCATCAATAATTTGTTCATCTTGACCAGTTCCAAGTGTGGTCACGGCTAGAACTTGCGTTTCTCCACGGGTAAATAAGCTACTTCCATGAGTTTGCGGCAAGATTGCAGTCTCACACACAATTGGTCTAACAGTTGTAAGGTCACGTCCATCAACACGCTTTGAATTTTTCAAAATATCAGTTCTTAAAACTTCTGCTTCACACTTTTTAAAAGATGATGAAAATAAAAGTTCATCCGTGATTTCTTGTGCAAATTCTTCTCTTACTTTTTGTTCAATTTCATGACGCTTTGCATAACGATCTTGCTTGTCTTTGATAGCAAATGCTTTTTTCAAGTCCTTGCCACAAGACTTTTGAATTTTTTTAACCCAAGCGGCTTCTTCTTTGGAAAAGTCTTCTACGCTCCATTCTTTTTTACCAGCTTTTTTCTTAAATTTTGTAATAAGCTTTAAAACAGGTTCAAAAGATGTATGACCAAAAACAACAGCGTCTAACATTTGATCTTCTGAAAGTTCTTTGGCTTCGGATTCGACCATAAGAACCCCTTCTTCGGTTCCTGCGACCACTAAATCAAGGGTGCCTGCTTTAATTTGATCTGGTGTTGGATTTAAAACAAACTCACCATCATTAAAACCAACACGAGCAGCAGCAACTGGCCCTTTAAAAGGAGCACCAGAAATGCTAAGAGCAGCTGAAGCACCAATTAAGCTTAAAACTTCTAAATCGCTTTCACCATCATGGCTCAAAACCGTGCAAATAACTTGTGTTTCATGGTAAAAACGATCTGGAAAAAGAGGACGAATGGGTCTGTCAATTAATCTTGATGTCAGCGTTTCTTGTTCGCTTGGTTTACTCTCTCTTTTTAAAAAGCCACCAGGAATGCGCCCAACTGCAAAAGTTTTTTCTTGATAATTGACGGTTAAAGGGAAAAAATTAATTCCCTCTTTTGGCTTTTTTGCGCACACAACTGTACACAAAACCACGGATCCCCCAAGAGTTGCCACCACAGCGCCATCGGCTTGACGGGCTACTTTTCCTGTTTCAAGGATTAAAGGACGTCCGCCCCAAATGATCTCTTCGCGAACGATTTTAAATTCTATACTCATTCATCTTCCTTAATATTTAAGTTTTAAATGCTCTTTAAATAAAGAAAGAGGGTTTTAAGCCCTCTTTTTAGTAAATCTTTTTTTAATTTGTAGAAAAAATTCTCGTGTCATTAACGACGGATACCTAAACGTTCAATCAAAGATTGATAACGCTTAACTTCTTTTTTCTTTAAATAGTCTAGCAAACGACGACGTTGACCAACGAGCAAAAGCAATCCTCTTCTGGAGTGAAAGTCTTTTTTATGGTTATTCATGTGGTCTGTGAGGTTTCTAATGCGTTCTGTAATAACTGCAACTTGAACCTCAGGAGAACCTGTATCGCCTTCTTTTGTTGCATATTGTAAAATTAATTCTTGTTTGCGTTCAGCTGTAATCGACATCGTATTATTCCTTTCTTATACGTAATTTATCTATAGAATCCTTCTTGAAAACCGCGTTTTGTGTAAAGACTACCATTTTCGCAAGCTACAATAGCTATTAACTCATCCTCACAAAGTGCTACTAAGTTTTGTGCATCTTTATGAGACGTCTCAATGATCTGTCCCCACCGCAAACGGCAAGCTTCTTCTTGCGATACAGAGATAGCCGGGATGTCGTCCAGAACTACTCCAGGGCGCAAGACCTTTTCCAAGGCCTCTTCAGTATGACATAGGTTGAGAAAATCTTCCAGAGGTATTGCATTTTTGAGTGAAAAAGGACCAGACATCGTCCTTTTTAAAGCGCTTATGTGAGCGACAGTTAAAAGCATTTTCCCCATATCCCTTGCAAGAGACCTGACATACGTTCCTTTTGAGCAAAGTGCTCTAAAGCGGGCTTTTGGAGCCTCATAGCCCAGTAACTCAAACTCGTAAATGGTAATTGGCCTAGCTTTAAGCTCTACGTCTTTTCCTTTTTTAACAAGCTTATAAGCCCGCTTTCCATCAATTTTTAAAGCACATACTTTTGGTGGGATTTGTAAA
>DATDSS010000064.1:0-3738 GCA_035291245.1 Alphaproteobacteria bacterium
TGTTGTTTTCTTAGTCATAAGATCTCCCATTTTTTCTCAAACTTCAGTTGCCAGGTTGTGGCTGTGTTAAAGGATGCATGAATTAGTTCTCTAGATAAAGTATAAAAAAAGAATGAATAAAAATCAACCTTCTCTTGGAAAGATTTTACAAGTGCGCACTTACGCGCTTTTAGCTCTTGAGCTTGCCTAGCCGGCGGCCTATAATAAGGTAAGAGTAATAAAACAAATCTTAATTTTGGCAATATATCACTTCAGTGTAGGGCATGTTTCAAGAAGTACAAGATGCACTTCTGTGCAAAGTGCGGCCTATATAACTGGTGAAAATCTCCATGAAGAACGAAGAAATAAACAAGCTAATTACTCTAATAGGGAAGATGTTTTCTATGCAACAACCCTTGCCCCTATGTCAGCAAAAGAGGATTTTAAGAATACAGAAAAAGCCTGGAATCTGTTAGAAAATTACGAAGACGCGTATGCAAAAAAACGCTATAAAACAACTGAAACAAGAGAAAAATATTTAACCTCTGCACGAAGTGCTATGAAGGTTGTAGTGGCTCTTCCAAAAGAATTATCAAGTGAAATTCATAAAAGTTTGGTGCTTGATTTTGTAACAAAAAACTACGTTTCAAAAGGTCATATTGTAACCGTTGGCATCCATAATGATGAAGGAAATCCGCACGCACATTTTCAAATTTCAAGAAGAAAAATCGAAGAAGACGGTACAATTTCTTATGCGAAAAATCGTGAAATGTGCACTGTTTTAGGTATAAAAGAACAGCGAGAAGAGTGGGCAAAAACTGTTAATTCTTATTTAGAGAAAGAAGGCTTAGAGGAAAGAATCGACCACAGAAGTTACAAAGAACAAGGTCTCAATTTAACTCCAACAATACACGAAGGATGGTATGCAAGGCGTCTTGAAAGTGCTGGAAAAGAGTCCATAAATATTTTAAAAAACAAAGAAATCCGTGAAGAAAATAAAGAGAAACTTTCAAAATATCCAGAGCTTATTTTCAAAGAATTAACAGCAAATAGAGCAACATTTTCAGAATTAGATGTTGTGAAATCCATTCAAAAGAGGATGGAAAATGAGCAAGATTTAGCTCAACACGCCTTTGAATTAGTCATGGAAAAAGCTATTGCTGTTGGTCATGGATTTGATAGACAACTTCGTTTTACAACGCCAGAATACTATGAAAAAGAAAAAGAAGTTTTAGACGGACTTGAGATCTTAAGTGCTACAAAAAATGGTAAAACAATTGGTGAATTTGCAATTTTTAGTTACCTAAATCACTATCGTTTAAGCGGTCAAAAAATAAGCGATGAGCAAGAAAAAGCAGTTCAACTTTTATGTGCAAATTCCTCTTTTTCAGTGCTTGTTGGTAGAGCTGGAACAGGAAAAACAACTGGCGTTTTAAAGCCAGTTGTAGAGCTTCATAAGGAAGCTGGATTTAAAATTATGGGCATGGCACTATCTGCCCAAGCTGCAAAAAATTTAAACGATGAGACAGGTGCAAAATCAGAAACAGTTGCCCATTATGTTTACCAATGGAATACACTTTCTAAGCTTAAAAATGAGTTAGAAAATAAAAAATTAAACCCTAAAATTAGGCATCAAAAAGAAGCACAGCTACAAAGTTTAGAAAAAGAATTGCCCACAAAAAATACGCTTATTCTTCTTGATGAAGCGGGCATGGTTGGAACAAAAGACTGGCATGAAATTGTAAAAATGACTAAGCAAACGGGTGCAAAATTAATTGTTTGTGAAGACGATCATCAGTATAAAGCAATTGATGCAGGGGATGTTTTTAGAAAAGCACTTGATGTGTCAAAAGAGTCAAAAAATGTTGCAACTTTGAGTACAATTATGCGTCAAAAAATTCAGTGGATGAGGGGTGCTTCAATGCAACTTTCTAACCTTGAAACCACGCAAGGTCTTATGACTTATGAGAACAAAAATTGCACAAAAGAGTATGATAGTGAACAAGAAATGATAAGATTTATGGCAAAAGATTATGTGCAAAAAGTTACACAAAATTCATTTGAAACAGGTCTTATTTTAACCTCAACAAATAAAGTTAGACTAGCTCTTAATAACGAAATCAGAAGTGAACTTCAAGCACATAATTTACTTGAAAAGGATGCCTTTTCAATTCAAGGAAAAAACTTTTCGTTGGGTGAAAAAATCGTCTTTTTGCAAAACGATAAGCATCAAGAAAGTGTTCAAAGTAGCTCTAAATTGTTTGCTGTAAAAAATGGAACAGTTGGTAAAATTGAGGCTGTAAGAGAGGTGTTTTTTGAAAATAATCCTGAAAAAATTTGTGTTGAAAATCAAAAAAATTATGAGCTAACTGTACGTGTTTCTAAAGATGAAACCGTTAAATTTACTTTAGATAAGTACCAAAATTTTGACCATGCTTATGCAATGACCGGTCACAAAAGTTAAGGTCAAACACTTGATTGGACGATGGTTCATTTAAGCAAAAATATGGATGCATTTGGACTCTATGTGGCACTTACTCGTCATCGAAATGAAGCGATTTTATATCACAATAAAGAAGAGTTATCGTCTTTTTCTGCGTATGCAAATTCAATCAGAGTTGGGTACAAAGATTTAGTTCATGACTACTCAATTAAGAAAGAAAATGAAGAGTATTATTTCAATGTAGAAGACTATAAAACGCTGGGAATTGAGATAGCTTTGGGTATAAAAAATGGAGAAAAAGTTGATAAACTTATGCATGAAAGAAAAGAAATTGCACGCGCAATTTTGAGTGAAAAAGAAGAACATAAGCATTATATTATGCAAGCTGGACTAACGATCGAAGGACTTGAAATTAAGGCTGGAATCAAAGAAAAACCGCTAAGTTTTATAGAGGAAAAAGCAAAAACTACAGTAGAACTTTATGCTACAACTTCACAAAAAACACGTGATTTATGGAGAGAAATCAGGAAAAATTCACACGAAAATAATATAAAAAATCATCCAAGTTATGCACTTTTTGAACAACTAAAAGATGAAAGAGGAAGCCTTGCAAGTGTTATAATTGAGGCCCCAATTTTGCATAAAACCTTCATAAAAGACGTGTCAAAAGAGCTTGGGTATGGTTTTTCTGTGATAAAAAAACAGGCTGAAAATTTTCAAACAAAACAACTACTTGAAACCCAAAAAAATACTATTCAAACTTATGAAAAGGCAAAAAATGTTGACGTTTTAACCTCTTATTTGGATGCAAAAAATCAGTTTAATGATATATGGAAAGATTTAAAACCACAGCTTAAAGAATTAGATGGAACTCTTCTTAAACCAACACTTAATGATCAAGTTGATAAGCTTCAATCTGTTGCACTATTGCGTGATAAAGCAGCGTATAAAATGATAACTTCTTTGGAAGATTATCAATCTTTGGCAACACAATTAAAAGTTTCATTAGACGTTGTAAAATTGTTTGAACAAGCAGAAAATGGCCAAAGAAAAACATGCATAGAACAGTATCTTTATAGTGACTCAATTTTTGCAAAATCGATGGCAGCACACGCGTTAAATGAGCTCGTAACTTTAGAAAAATCTCTTAAAATAAAGGCAACAACACGCGAGTTTTATCAACACAAAATTGACTTTAAACAGGTAAAAAAAGAAGCTGAATTTTTTGAAAAAGTTGTGCTATCTGCCCCCCTAAAAAATGAAAAAACTTCAAAAATAGGTCATGTGTTTTTAAACCAAAACAACAGAAATTTTGA
>DATDSS010000065.1:0-5786 GCA_035291245.1 Alphaproteobacteria bacterium
TGGCATTGTTTTTTGGTAAGTTGTTAGTAGGTTTAAAAATCTAGCTTGATCAAAAGAGGTTGTTTGAAGATAGGTTAAATAGGGGATTTGAAGATCTGGTCTATAAGGAAGATACGTTTCCATTTCCTTTGATGCCTTATCCCATAAAGTTACTAATGCTGGATAATCAAGATGTTCTTTTACATAAGGCCTTGACATTAATGTGCTAAGGGCGTTAAAAGCAACCGCTAAAGCATTCGGATTTGTAATAGGCGAAATTTCCATCAAATTTTTTGTAAGCTCTAAATACAGGGCTAATAATTCTTTTCTTTCAGTGCTTTTGGGGTCGTCAGCATAGGTAAGAAGGCCTTTTAAATAACTTCTTACAATTACTGCTTGCCTGAAAGTTGAGGTGTAAGCATCGTATTTCCTAAAAAAAGAATTTGTATAGTTGGGGCTTATATTTTGATAGGTCATTTTTTTCAGCCAGTGTTCTTGGATGAACATCAAAAAGTACAAGTGAAAAGAAACAAGGCAAAGGACTAAGCCTGCTAATGTTTTTGATAAAACAGGAGATAAAAGGTACCCAGATTTTGAAAGTTTTAGCTTTTCAAAGAAAAATACCTGAGCTGCAAGTGTAAAAGGCATGACATTCACAGGCTCAAACCAAAAAACTAACAAGATTAAATAAACACAATAGAAAAATATGCCTGTATAAAAGTAATCCAATCTTATGTTTTTTAAACACCTATAAAAGGTATAGATTATGGTTAAAAACCCTAAAAGCCCCCCTCCGTAAAACATATCCAAAAAGATATTATGCGAGCATAAAAGGTCTCTATGGACGTATTCCCATGATGGATCAAGTTGAGCATTTTTATAAATATGAAACTCGCTAAAAAACCCTAGGTTTTCAACAGTCGCTTTGGAAAAATTTCCATATCCATGTCCAAAAATAAACTCCCGTAGCAAACTGAAATCTATGGGCTTATAAAATAAATCAATAAAAGAGGCCTTGGCTAAATAAGTTCTTGATAAAAGGGTTAAAGAATCAGCATATGCCAATGGCAAAATATGTTTTGAAAGATAATCATAATTAATGATAAAAAGAGTTATAGAAGCTATTAAAGCGCTGCCCCCCAAATATGTTACTATTTTTTTATTTTTGACCGGAAAAAAATAAACACACCCACATGTAAGAAAAGCAAGAAGCGGGGCATATCTTAAGACCTTGTTATAGCAATAGTAAGAGCTTATGCCTATTGAAAATGCAAAAAGGGCATCTATTAAATAGATCGACTTGTGTGAATAATCTTTTCTTATAAAAAAATAAATAAATACTATCCCTAGGATGTTAAAGGCCAAAAAGTCTGGATAATAAAAAGTAGCCCACTGCCAGAATCTATAGTTTTGAAATATAGAAAAGACATCTACTCCCATCAAAGTTAGCAGAATTACTAAGCTAGATACGATCAAAGCAGCTCCTAAAAATAGTCTTTTATAACTTTTGCTTAAAAAGGTAAGCCTAAGAGGAATAACAGCAAAACTCATGGCAAAAAAATTAAAAATGCCTTCAGCTGTGCTGTTGGCCCCAAAAAAACTTACAAGGGCGTTGTGAGGAATGAAAACACAGCTCAATAGCCCACCCCCCCCCAATGCTGCAAATCCAATCGTAAGGGGGTTATTTTTTAAAGATTTTGCAAGAAGAGGATGCTTTTTAAACAGCCTGCCGTACCATAAAAGGAAAAGACCTAAAATTCCCCAAAGCCCTGTATAAACCCCTTCACTTTGAATAAAGTAACCAATTCTAAAAGGAGGAAGCCCTAAAACAGGTAAAAGAATAAACATCAAACTTAAGAGTAATGCTTGAACTTTAAGCGAATAGATATATTTCTTCATAAGGGAGCTTTTACATAAATTTAAAAATTATCACTATACCTAGGACTTTAGACGAAAACAGTTAAAAAACACAAGGGGGGGAGGCTGGTTTGGCAGTTTGATATCATTAAAAATTTTTGAAAATAGAATAAGCCTTTTTGAGCTGAAATAGCATGTATCCAACATCTCTTTGCCATTTTTATTCATTGTGTGATAGGTTAGAAAAACACTCATAAAAATAATTTTGACGACTCTCTCTTATGCACACAAAGTGGCTTGAAACACTACAAACTTGCAAGAGCTTAAATGATTTAGAAGCTCTTCGCGTCCACGTTCTTGGTAAAAATGGAGAATTAACAGCTCAGCTAAAAGCGCTAGGTACCCTTTCAATCGAAGAAAAAAAAGAAAAAGGCGCTAAACTTAACGCTATTAGATTGGAATTTCAAGAAGCGCTCAATCTAAAAAAACAAGAGCTTGAAGACCAAGAGCTTGAAAGCGCTTTAAAGCAACAATGGCAAGACGTGACACTTCCTGTTGACTCTACTCAAGAGGGGGGCATTCACCCTATTACAAAAACCATCGAAGATATCGAAACGTATTTTGCGCATTTTGGCTTTATCACTACTAATGGTCCAGATATAGAAGAAGAGTTTAATAATTTCGATGCGCTTAATATTCCAGCTCATCACCCAGCTCGTCAAAGCCATGACACTTTTTATATGTTGCCTCAAGAAGATGGGAAAGCTAAAAAGCTTTTAAGGACTCATACGTCGCCGGTACAAGTACGCTATATGCTTTCTAACAAGCCGCCCTTTAGGATTTTAGCTCCAGGACGGGTTTATCGCTGTGATTTGGATGCAACTCATAGCCCGATGTTTCATCAGATTGAAGGTCTTGTTGTGGAAAAAGGGCTCACCATGGCTCATTTAAAAGCGACTATCATTGACTTTTGCCGGAACTTTTTTAATATGCCTGATCTTCAGGTGCGCTTTAGGCCCAGCTATTTTCCTTTTACAGAACCCTCTGCTGAGGTTGATATAGCTTGGAACAAAAAGACAGGAGAGCTTGGAAAAGGGGATGACTGGTTAGAAGTGTTAGGATGTGGTATGGTGCATCCCGAGGTGTTTAAAAATGCAGGCGTTGATCCAACGCAGTATCAAGGTTTTGCTTTTGGTCTTGGCATAGAACGCTTTACTATGCTTCGTTTAGGTCTATCTGATATTAGGTCGTTTTACGAAAATGATCGCAGGTGGCTAAGCCAAACCAAGCAAACTTTTTTTAATTCTTTTAGTTTTTAGTTTTTTTTTGAGGTTTTTTTATGAAATTCACCTATTCTTGGTTGTTAGAGCATCTTGAAACAACTACAACTCCTTTAGAAATTGAACGTGCTCTCACTTCTTTAGGACTAGAAGTGGAAGATGTTACCAATCTTGCAGATAAACTCAAAGGATTTGTTGTAGCTTATGTTCAAGAATGTACAAGGCATCCTAATGCCGACCGCTTGAGTTTGTGTAAGGTTGATATCGGTCAAGGAGATCTTATTCAAGTTGTTTGTGGGGCAAGTAATGTAAGAGCAGGTCTTACAATTGCCTTTGCAACAGAGGGCTCTGTTGTTGTGTCCACTGGTCAAGTTCTTAAAAAAGGAATGCTTAGAGGCGTTGAAAGCTGCGGGATGATTTGTTCAGCAGAAGAACTAGGTCTTAAAGATGGTACTGACGGCATCATGGAACTTGACAGCTCTTTAATTCCAGGAACCCCCTTGGGCGTTGCTTTTGGACTTGATGAGAGTGTTTTTGATATAAGCCTAACTCCCAATAGAAGTGACTGCTTTAGTGTCAGAGGAATTGCTAGAGATTTGGCTGCTAAGGGGCTTGGTGTCTTAAAGCCTCTTATCATTCCAAAGCCTTCTTTTGAATCTGCCTTAGAATCGCCTCAAGTGGAGATTAAGGATTTAGGGAGCTGCTCTTCTTACCATGGTGTTTTAATCCAGGGTCTTCAAAATCTAACAAGCCCGGACTGGCTCATTAAACGCTTAGAGTCTGTTGGGCAAAAGTCTATTAATGCAGTTGTTGACATCACCAACTTTATGGCCCTTGATCTTGGGCAACCTCTTCACGCTTTTGATGCAGCTTATTGCGCAAGTGGTATTACTGTTGATTTTGCTTTTGAGGGTGAAAGTTTTGAAGCTTTAGATGAAAAAACATACACTTTAAGTGACACTGACCTTACCATTAGAAGCAATGAAAAGCCTATAGCTCTTGCCGGCATTATGGGAGGCAAAGAATCAGGTTGTTGTGAAAATACACAAGCTATCTTTTTAGAAGCTGCGCATTTTAAAGATACTCTTATTGCCAAATCTGGCCAACGTTATCAAATTTTAAGTGAAGCACGTACGCGTTTTGAACGAGGCGTCGATGAAAGCCTAGAAGAAGCAGCATTTTATAAAGCAGTAAGCCACATTGTTGAGTTATGTGGTGGTCAAGCCTGCTTACCAGTTGTTGTTCAAGCACCAGCTCAAAAAGCAAAAACCATTCCTTTTGATCTGGAGACGCTAAGTGCTTGGGCTGGGTATAGTTTAGACCGTGAAAAGGTCATAAATGACTTAAATGCGCTTGGTTTTATCTTGAAAGGCGATTATTTAACGGTTCCAACGCACCGCCACGACTGCACAATTGCCCAAGACATCTTAGAAGAAATTTTAAGACTTGAAGGCTATGATAATCTTCCAAGCACCCCTTTAATGGCACCAGCTTTTCCTATTTCAAAAGATGATAGACTTAGATCTTTAAAAAGAGTAGCAGCAGCAAGAGGCATGCTGGAGTCAATCACTTGGTCTTTTATTTCACAAAAAGAAGCCTCTTATTTTGCACAGGCGTGTATTCTTGATAATCCTATTAGTCAAGAGCTTTCCCATATGCGGCCAAGCTTAATACCGTCTCTTTTAAAGTCAGCAACCTTAAATCAAGATAGATCTCAAAACAGGCTTGCTCTTTTTGAAATGGCGCCGATTTATCTTGCAAATCAAACCCAAGAGCATGTGATCTGTGGCCTTAGAATGGGAGATATCAGTACTATAAACTGGAATCAAAAGGAAAAAATATCAGATGTTTTTGATGTAAAAGCTGACGTTTTAGCTCTTTTAGAACATTGTGGCTTAAAATCCGACTCCTTGCAGCTTACGCGCCAAGGCCCAAGTTACTATCACCCTGGACGTCACGGCGTTTTAAAGCTGGGTCAAAAAATAATAGCCACTTTTGGCGAACTTCACCCAAAAATCCTAAAGGCATTTGATCAAAAGTTCCCAGTCGTCGTCTTTGAGCTATTCTTAGACAGGCTACCTCCTCTTAAGAGTAAAAAGCTTTCTTTAAAAATCTCTCCTTATCAAAGCGTTGTAAGAGATTTTTCCTTCATCGTGGATGAAAAACTAGAAGCTGATACGTTATTAAAAGCTGTTAAAAAGGCTCATAAGGATTTAATTACGTCTGTTATACTTTTTGACGTTTATCAAGGAAAAGGTGTCGAAGAGGGCAAAAAATCTTTGGCTATCCAAGTCAAAATTGAGCCTTTTGATAGAACGCTTACAGAAGAAGACTTAAACTCCCTTTCACAAACAATTATTCAACAGGTCAAAACCTCAACCAATGGTGAGCTTAGAAGCGCATGACAAAAGACATTCCTTTAATTCGTAACTTTTCTATTATTGCCCACATCGATCACGGCAAATCCACTCTTGCTGATAGGCTTATTCAGTCTTGCGGCGCGGTAGAAGCACGTGACATGAAGCAACAAATCCTGGACTCTATGGATATTGAGCGCGAGCGCGGTATTACCATTAAAGCTCAAACAGTTCGTCTCAACTATAAAGCAAACGACGGCAAGACCTATATCTTAAACTTGATGGACACCCCAGGGCACGTGGACTTCGCCTA
>DATDSS010000066.1:0-6820 GCA_035291245.1 Alphaproteobacteria bacterium
GGCTACTTTTGCTTTCAATTTGACGTCATATGTTTTGTAAGATCTTTTCATGTTTTTTATACCTCGTGCAAAATGTTCTTTATTATAGTTTTGACGAAGTCTCTTTAATTTTTTGGTCTAATTTTATGGGGGCATTATAAGCATCTCGTATACTTGCATTAACAACGCCAGCACCACCCGCACCTAGGGCTGTAACTTGCGTACCAAGATCACTGTTTAATGTTCCATATGTAGCTATTTGGGTTGAAGCTGCTTTATATTGCGAAACAGTCCCCTTTCTCCAAAAATTCAACTCTTGATCATTCATCGCACTAGCTTGAAAGGAAAGCAATACAGTGCCTAGAGCCAATACTGTAATTTTTTTTAACATATATTTTTCTCCTTAATTTAAAACTTAATTAAAAAACCAACGAAGGTTTAAGGTAAAAGTGTGAACACGTGGTTTTACACTATAATTGGCAGTACCTGTATGAGTATGCTTTAAAGTGTTATAGTGAAAATACGTATATTCACCGCCAAATGACATGCGGTCTGTTACCAAGAAGTCAACACCAGCGCCAGCAACGAAAGCTGTACGATTTTTAGATGAACTTGTATTAATTAGTGAAGCACGCGCATTATCTACTGTTTCTACCTTCATTTTAGAAGTGGCAACACCAAGTTTTAGATAAGGAAGTGCGTTGTTTACAACTTTTCCTACTTTAGCGTTAAAAGAAAACGTATGCCTTAGTTTAAGAGTCTCTTTTCGATTTTCTCCCCCTACGTTGGTGCCTACATCTCCTTTTAAGCTTGTAATGTCAAAGGCGGCTTGTAAACCATAATACCAACCTTGATTGATGAGTCCATAACCTAAGTTAAGACCAGCTAAGGCCCCATTCATTCCAAGGTCAACCGAGTCTTTTCTACTTGAAGTGGTGAAGTAATCGCGGTCCATAGTAGATCTACCTGTTCCAACACCAACTTGCACCCCTATGTTAAATCCAGAAAAATGAGTAGAGGGAGTTTCTAAAGAAGCCAATGCAGCAATGCTGCTTAGGCTTAAAAAAGAAGCTAAAATCGTTAAATGTTTCATAAATAAGATATTTATGCTTCCCTATTTTAGGATAACTCTTTACAAAAACAATCTCTTTTATTTTATCTTTTTTCACCTTGTGTTACATATTCCACACCTTAAGGAAAGGCTCCTTTTCGCTTAATAAAAAGAGTTCGGTCATCCCCCATACTAGTGCATCTAGCCTATCTGGGGATTTTGAAGTGAGTCCTGGTACATAGTCGCAAAGTTGCGCTTCAAGCTCTAAAAATGGTCTGATGTGATAAATTTTTTTTTGTTCGTAAAGAGCTGCAATTGGTTCTGCACGTGTTGCTTTTCCTCTGGTTGCGCGAACAGCCTTAAAAGGAATTGTCGTATCAAGAGATTGAATAACGCGCTCAACCAAGTCTCCTCCTTTATTAACTTCTGCAATAACGCGATCTGCTTTATGACGTTTATAAGCTTCAACAACTTTTTCTCCCCAGGTTGCTGGACTATGGCGCCCACTTAAATCTTCTAATAAATAGCCTTTACCATTTTCATCAATTCCAACCACTACAATTCCTGTTTCATCGCTTGCTTCGTGGTGAGTGGTTGCTGGATCGATGGCAATGACGATGCGTTTAAGTTCATACGCGCCATCTGGTGTTATACTGGGCTCTTGATACATAAGCATTGAACGATTCCAAAGTGCTCCTTGTGTTTGGGTTAAAATTTGTGCATGAAGCTCTTGCGCGCCTAGTTGAAAGCCCTCAAACTGCTTAATGATCTGTTCTAAGTAAGGTTTTGCAAGGTTTTTTGCATTTTCAAACGTAGAGCCTCTGGTCACAACCGTTAAGGGATCTTTTAAAAGATTTTCTAAGTACTTACTAGGTTTTGGTGTGGTTGTAATGATACATCTTGGATTATTTCCCAGCCTTAGACCTAAAAAAAGTTGCTCCATAGTAGCCTTGGGATTTTTAAACTTACAAAGTTCATCCACCCAAGCGCCGTCAAATTGTGGGCCTCTTAGCTGGTCGTAATAATCGCCTCCAAAAAGTTGAGCTTTGGCACCATTTGGCCAGATAAGTTGTCGTTTGCTTTTTTCGAAAATTGGTCTTTCATGGAGTGGGTGAACGTTTAAAAGACCACTTTGCCCTTCTACCATAACACGCACAACATCTGTTAGATTTTTTCCAATAAGCGCTATATGAGAGGTTTGGTTACTTTTAACCCATGATCTTAAGGTTTCTGCACCTGTTCTGGTTTTTCCAAATCCTCTTCCTGCTAAAATAAGCCAAGTTCGCCAATCTCCAGGTGGTGGTATTTGAGAATTTCTTGCATTTTCCTCCCAATCATATGTCAGTCTTTGCGTTTTTCTTATCTCTAATTCTTGTTTTATAAGCTGTATGATCTTTTTCATTTTAGTCTTCCTTCCCCTTTTTTCTTAAGGATGACGAAAGAGAAAACTTAAAAATAGACTAAAAGATAGAGGTGGGCTTAAAAAAGAAGGATAATTTATTTTTAAGGTCCCCTAATGACTTTTAGGTTCTAGGAGAAAGCTTTGGGGCTATCTGCTTGGGAATTGAGATAGGCAATAACATCAGCTCTTTCTTGGGGCTTTGCAAAACCAGGAAAGGTCATCTTCGTTCCTTTTACGACGTCTGAGGGCTTATGTAAAAAGCGATTTAAGATTTCAAATGTCCATGTTTCTCCCTTTTCTTTTTTTTCTTTCATGGCGCTTGAATAAGAAAAATCAACGGCGTGAGCCATTGAATTTGCAATAACATTCCATAAATTAGGCCCAATTTTATGAGGAGCGCCTTTTTGAAGGGTATGACACTGAGTGCACTTCTTTTCAAATAAAAGCTTCCCATTTTCGATATTGGCACTTGCTAATAAGGGCGCGATAGGTTCTAAAGCCTTAGGCGCGCCCAAAGTAGTTTGCTCTTCCAGAGCTCCTTCTATTTCGTAAACACTTTTTTCAAGCTTTTCTTCTTTTACTAAAAATTCAGAAAGAAAACTACCAAGCATTGCCACAATCAACGCCACTAAAACAGACGCGAGCACCTTATTAAATTCAAATTGATTCATAAAAGTTAGCTGTATTTTTTCTTGAGAAATTAACCTATAACTTAATCATAAGACGAAGTAAGTATTCTTTCGAGCATAATTTTAGGAAAATTTTATGAAACCACTTATTGTCATTCCTTCTCGTTTAGCTTCAACCAGACTTGCCAATAAAGCGCTTGTTGATATTTTGGGAAAGCCCATGATTGTTCACGTTTATGAAAGGGCTAAAAAAGCAAATCTGGCTGATGTGATTGTGGCATGCTGTTGTGAGGAAATTGCGCGTCCTTTAAGAGAAATCGGAGCCCCTGTTTTTATAACACCTGCAGATCTTCCTTCTGGGACAGATCGAATTTATCACGCGCTCGAGTCCTATGACGTACAAAAAAAGTATGACGTTATTATTAACCTTCAAGGTGATCTGCCAACTGTTACAAAAGAGTGTTTACAAGGCATATTAGAACCTTTTAAAGATCCATCCATCGATATTTCAACGCTTGTTGTGCCTATTACAGATGAAAAAGAGCTAAGTGATCCAAATATTTGTAAAGCGGCTGTTTCTAATAAAAAAGCACTTTATTTTTCAAGAGCAGCTATTAAATCAGAAGGAAATAAGTACTATCATCATGTGGGGGTTTATGGCTATAAACGAGATAGTTTAAAAAAGTTTGTAAGCCTTCCTTCATCCCCTTTGGAAATTAGCGAAAAACTTGAGCAACTAAGGGCTCTTGAGGCGGGAATGACTATTGGTGTTTTTGAGCTTTCAAGTGTTCCTCATAGTGTAGATACGCAAAAAGATCTTGAAAAAGTTAAACGTTTTTTAAAAGAAGAGACGACTTTTTAAGCAGCATAAACCTTTTTTTAACTTTTCAGGCCTATAGTTAATTCTAAAGGAAATCTTTAAGTAAAAGATTATAAAAGATGAAGGTTTTAAAAATTTTAGTATTGGCTTTTTCTGTGTGTTTCATGCCCCCACAAGAAGCAAACGCAAGCACGCTTAAAAGTGCAAGCTCTGCTGTCCATAAGACCAAAAAAGTAGGTAAAAAAATCAACTGCCAATTTGCTTATACGGCAAATAGTATTAAAAATAAGGACTTTACAGCGGCTCAAAAAACCTACGTGAAAGCGATGCACCCTGAAAAAGGGGAGTGTAAATCAAAAAGCAATCAAGAGTTTACTTCAAATTTTCGTAAAGCCATGTGTTCTAAGATTTTATACAATAAAAAACCTTTTAAACATAAAGGAAAATTTGAAACCAGTGGCTTTTTGTATGATCATGACGCAACTATCAGTAAATGTCTTTCATCGGCTTCAAAAAAACATGTTGTAGGCATTAAAGAAGTCGATAGCTCTAGAGTGTTTTTTGTAAAAGAGCAAGCAGCTACTAAGTTCTTAAAAAGCTTAAATGGAAAAGCAAAGGATAGCTATGAGCTTTTTGACGAAGAGAACGAAAAATCAAAGACCATCAAAAAACAAGCTTCAAAGGCTCCTGTAGAGGAAGATGAAGAGGCAGAGGAAGGCAATTACGAGTCAGAAGATGACGAAGACTCTCAACAAGAGGACGATGACGCACAAGTCTGCAAAGATTTTTTGAATCCTTCTAATGCAACAGATCATGAGACAGTTAACTATTGCAAGAATGTACTTGGAAAAGGTTTTGAAATAGCTAAAAAAGGTAAAGAATATTTTCTCAAAAAAGGCAAAAATTAAGTTAAGCGCCAACTTGAGTTTTTTTTAATCGAGTTCCCCTAACCTTATTAAAGGGTGAGTTCAAAGCTCACCTTTTAAATTTTTTTCATCAAAGCACGTTGGGCTAACTTTTAATAAGCTTGCCTTTTGAACATCTTTAAGTGTTACTATTTTAATAGGGGAAAAAGAATCAGTTTTACCAAAAACTTCAAAGCCCCCATTTTCTAATGGACTAACACTTTCAACCAAGACGGTTTGCTCTTGATGGAGGCACTTTTTAAAGTACGCCTCTAACGCTTCTTGCCCTTTTTGCCTTAAGCGATGTGCGCGCTCTTTGATAACAGCTTTTGCCACTTGAGGCATTTTAGCAGCAGGAGTTCCAGACCTTGGAGAATAGGGGAAAACATGTAAATAGGTAAGGTCAGCTTCTTTTACAATTTTAAGGGTATTTTCAAACATTTCGTCTGTTTCAGTTGGAAAACCTGCGATAAGGTCAACTCCAAAAACAACATCAGGGCGAAGATTTTTTGCCTTTTTACAAAAATCAATCGCATCTTGTCTTAAGTGACGTCGTTTCATACGTTTTAAGATTAAATCATCACCAGCTTGAAGGCTTACATGTAAATGGGGCATCAAACGTTTTTCAGTGGCAATCAAATCCCATAAATCTTCATCAATTTCCACTGGATCTAAGGAAGATAATCTTAGCCTTTGTAAAGAAGGGGCAAGCTTTAAAAGTCTTTTGCATAAACTTCCAAGAGTTGGCTTTCCAGGAAGATCCAAACAATAAGCCGTTAAATCAACCCCTGTTAAAACAATTTCTTGATACCCATTATCCAGTAAAGAGTTTACTTGGGTAACAAGCTCACCAAGAGGAGTACTTCTTGAAGGGCCTCGTCCATAAGGAATTATGCAAAAAGTACACCTGTGATCGCAGCCGTTTTGAACTTGCAAAAAAGCCCTGACTTTGTCTTCAAAACCAGAAATCAAGTGTGTTGCTGTTTCTTTAACAGACATAATATCATTTACAATCACACGCTCAACAAAGGACTCATCAAACTGATACCCGCTTGACTTCATCTTAAGGTCATTTCCAATAATACGGTCCACCTCAGACATGATTGCATACTGATCAGGATTAGTTTGAGCAGAACACCCTGTTACCAAAATTTTTACAGTAGGATTTTCTTTTTTTAGCTTCCTGATTTGTTGCCTAGCTTGTCTTTCTGCTTCTGCTGTAACAGCGCATGTATTGATGATGATGGTATTTTCAAGCCCTGCCTCAAGTGCGAGTTTCTTCATGACCTCTGACTCATAGGTATTAAGTCTACAGCCAAAAGTAATCACTTGAACTGAGTTTGGAGAAGTCATTTTTATTTAATTCCTTTGGATTTCTTATAACGGTTTTTAACAGTAGGGGGCATAGAACTCTTCTATGACGCGCCTCATTTGAGTTGAATTTTCGCTTTGATTAATAAAGAGTCTAAAGTCACAAGAGCCTTCTATGCCTTTGGAATACCAAGCCATGTGTTTTTTTGCAAGTTTAATGCCTACATCTTCTCCATGGTGAGACAAAATATTGTCTAGGTGCCTTAAAGAGACATCAAAACGTTCCTTTATGCTGGGGTCTTTAAGGATATCACCGGTTTTTAAATACTGCCCTACTTGATTGATAAACCAAGGTCTGCCATAGGCTCCTCTTCCGATCATAACCCCATCAGCACCGCTTTGCTCAAGCATGTTTTTTGCATCCTCAAGCGTTACTACGTCTCCATTTCCAATAACAGGAACGCTCACGGCGTTTTTAACGTTTCTTATAAATGCCCAATCAGCGTGGCCTGTATAGAGTTGGCTTCTGGTTCTTCCGTGGATGGTGATCATTTGAATGCCGCAATTTTCAGCAATTTTTGCAAGACGCGGAGCGTTTTTATTAGACTCATCCCAGCCAGTCCTCATTTTAAGAGTCACAGGGATTTTAACTGCCTTTACAACGGCTTGCAAAATTTTAGTAGCCAGAGGTTCATCCTTCATCAAGGCAGAGCCGGCATAGTT
>DATDSS010000067.1:0-2770 GCA_035291245.1 Alphaproteobacteria bacterium
AAAATATCAGCCATAGTTTGGTGGGCATCTTTTTTAGAAGCTCTCGCTAAATTCGACATGAATTCTACTTTTAGTGTCCTTTCTATATCATCAAGAATATCTTTTTGAACAGATTCCATCCTAAGCATTCTAAGGACTACTTCCATGGCTAGGTTATCTGGGAAAAGACCCAAAACTTTTGAGGCATGCTCTGGTTTAATTTTTGATAAAACAACAGAAATAGTTTGCGGGTATTCATTTTTTAAATAGGTTGCCAAAATTTCTTCACTAACATTACCAAGCTTATCCCACATGGTGCGTCCTGCAGGACCTCTAATTTCTTCCATGATGTTCGTAACTTTATCTTTAGGTAAAAGTTTCGTTAAAAGCCTTTCTGTATTTTCATAAGATCCAACAACATTGCCCGATCCAGCAATAAGGGTTGAAAATTCAGTATAAAGCTTCTCCATGACGTTTGAGCTTATTTTACCTAAGTTAGCCATAGCTTGAGAGATCTCTCTTATTTCATCTTCATCCATACACGCAAAAATCTTAGAAGCCTGCTCTTCACTTAAGGTCATCATCAAAATTGCAGCTTTTTCTGCGCCTTTGATGCTTTGGTATTCTTCTCTGGGGTTATTATTAACGGCCATAATGTTTTACCTTTAAGAATTAGGGGCATACATCCAATTGCGGATGATGGTTACGGCTTCTTCTGGGTTTTGTTCGATAATATCCCCTACTTTTTTAACAGTTTCGCTTCTTATCATACCCTCTACATTTGCAATATTTACCATCTCGTCTTGCGTCTGAGGGGATTGCCCAGGAAGAGAAGTCGCCATTTTTGAAGACTCTAGCGAAGCGTTTGATAGCCCACTTGCACCTAAGTCAGAACCTAAAGCTTCCTTTTGATTTTGTTCAAGCATTTTCATCACCATCGGTCTAATTACTAAAAGAAGAATCAGCAAGCCCACAAGAGCAAGGACTATTAATTCTACAGCACGTGTCATATCAATTTTTTCAAACCAGGATTTTTCAGAGGCCTTAGGGTCTGTTTCTTCCACGACGATAGGCGTGAACTTCATGTTAACCACTTCGAGTTTATCTCCTCTTTTATCGTCAAACCCTATGGCTGTCTTTATAAGGTTTGTAAGCTGGTCAAGCTCTTCTTTTGTACGAGGGGCATAGGTCTCTTTTCCGTCTGCTGCTTGTTGATACACGCCATCGACAAGAACAGCTACAGAAAGCTTCTTAATAGTGCCAACCTCTTTTACATGATTTTTAGTCGTGCTTGAAATTTCATAAGACATGTTTTCTTCACTTCTTTTACCAGAAGAAGAATTCTTTGGACCATTTCCTCCGCCTTGCCCTTCAAGAGCATTTTGAACGCTAACAGCACTTCCACCAACGTCTTCTGAGTTTTTCGTGTCCTCTTCTGTTGTGGACGAGTTTCTTAAAACTTGGCCATTTGGATCGTATTCGACACTATTTAAAGTTATGCGATCAAAATCCATGTCTGCTGTTACTTCTGCTCTTACTTTTCCAATACCAACAGAGCGCTCAACAAGAGATTCTATCATTTGAGAAAGCTTTTTTTCGTACCCCACTCTTTTTTCTTCTGAACTGCCGTAGCTTTCAGTGGCATCATCGGGGCTATGAAGACGCGCAAGAAGTGTGCCTTTATCATCTATAATTGATATTTTTTCAGGCGCTAAATTTGGAACAGCAGACGCCACAAGGTTTTGAATAGCTTGGACTTGTTCAGGTTTTAACCGAAGTGAACTTCTCATTTTAAGCAAAATAGAGGCGGTTGCCTCTGGGCGTTGCTGGGTAAATAGCTCTCTTTTTGGCATAACCAAATGAACACGAGCTTGTTGGACGCCTTGGATCGTTTTAATAGATTTAGTAAGCTCTCCTTCAAGAGCGCGGATTTGATTGATATTTACAAGTGTCGAAGAAAGACCAAATACACCAGTGTGGTCAAATATTTCATTACCGACCACACCTCCTGAAGCCATACCCTCTTGGGCTAATTCCATACGAAGTCTAGAAATTTTGTCTTTTGGAGCAAGAATTTGAGTGCCATCCCCTCTGGCTTCTACTAAAACACCTTGAGATTCTAAGTGCCCCATAATACGTGCACCTTCTGCTGGATCAACACCGCTTACAAGTAATGCCATCTCAGGTGCACTTGCTTTGTTGGTTAAATACATAAAAAACCCGATGGTAGAAAAGAAAACCATGGCCATCATGGCTAGTTTTATAGGACCTAGTTTTTTTACTACTTGTGATACTGCATCCACGACGTTTGCCTTTTAAATTTCTATAGTTTTAGTATCTTTTGATTTAAATTTAAGACTAAATTAATAAACAAATAGTTAACAAAACAGAAAAAGCGGAGTTTTTTTCCTAATTGCCAGGAAATTTTTTCCACCCAAAAAGAACCGCCCCAAAGAGTATTAGAGTTTATAACTGACCAGTAAGCCAGTCTTCTTCTACCTTCCACTTATCGCTTTGCTATAAGAATGGTTAATGAGTGGTTAAGAGGGACGGGGGGAGGCCCCTTGCATTCCTCTATGCGTTCCTCTGCCATGAACTTGTCCCTAAAGCCTCCCTCAAGAAAAATCCCAAAAAAGAGCGCTCCCTTAAAAAGATCAGGTGGTAAGATTTAGCCCTCCCCCTTGAAATTAAATACTGTAAGCCTCACCCTTTTTTTTAAGAAAAAGCATCACGCCTAAAGAAAGCACCCCACAAAAACAAAACAAAAAGCTATAGGAAGTTTTTTGCGCGA
>DATDSS010000068.1:0-5010 GCA_035291245.1 Alphaproteobacteria bacterium
AACGCCTGCAAAGAAATGTTTTGACTTTCTTTCCCTGGCCTGGAAATGCTTAACCGTGATGCCATTTTGGTGACTGTCATGTGGTCGATTTGGACACATCCCCCTCATCAAAATTCATATGTATGTGCCCCCCACAAAATCCCTTACTACCCGATATGATTTTTAAATTCCCAAACACGCTTCTATACCTGCTCTAGGAGAAAAAAACATGACCGTACCTCACCAGTTTTAGGGTTGGTTAGGTTGTGGTAAACCAACCTCCGCCATTTTACGAGGATCAAACTTTTTGGGCGTGAATTTTAAAAGTGAGGGAAGCGCTTTATAAGGCCTGCATGAGTTATATTTTTCAAATCAAATAAAACCGTTATTTACCAACAAATTTAGCAAAGATCCACTCTTTTTTAACTTTATCCTTCTATATTAAAGAAAAAGGACAGCCTCATTTGACTTGGAAAAAAATATGGTTCTTGTTTTAAATAAAAAAATGAAAATAAAAAAAAAAATGCTCGGCCGCAATAAAAATGCAGATCTTCCCGATTTAGCAGATATGTATGCTCTATCTTATGGCGTTATTGATAAGCTGCCAAAAAAATACATGGGCTATACAAAAAATTTATTGGTTAGAATTGAAAATTTCCCTGATGAAGTAACACTTCAAAACCTGAGCTTGAATGATAAATATGAACTTTTGGGGCTTTACCGAGGTGTTCCTATACCCTTTAAAAGCCCTAAGTCCTTAAAATCGCAAGCTGATTTTATTTGCCTTTATAGAGGTCCCATTATTCGTTATGCAAGAGATAACAGTGAGAATATTCCCGATCTGATTCAAAAAGTAATGATTCACGAAATCGGCCACCACTTTGGCCTTAGGGAGAATGACTTGGATTTCATTGAAGCTTGATGGTTTATAAGCCGGGTTCTGTACATCTTTTAAATATTTTAAAAAATGCGATGATCATTCGTCTGGGATTAGATTTACACCTAACCTCTAGCAACCTACCCGAAAGAGCTGGTAAACACAGCTGCCCTTTTATAAAAAGAACCTCTTTCCTATTTGGTCTTGCTCCAGGTGGGGTTTACCCTGCCAAAGACGTTACCGCCTTTGCGGTGCGCTCTTACCGCCCCATTTCACCCTTACTCGAATGCTAAAGAGCAATCAAGCGGTATAATTTCTGTGGCACTTTCCCTAGCTAAAGCCTTTGAGTGAATCTATACGCTTTAACCGGCGGACGTTATCCGCCACCTTGTTTAACTGGAGCCCGGACTTTCCTCCAAGGTTTTTAACAACCTCAGCGATCATCCAACCATCAAGCCTGGAGCATATTATAACTCTTTTGATCTTATAAAATAAAGGAGAATTATTCGTGTGTGCGGGGTTCACACACATTCACACACATTCACACACATATGAGATTTTGATGAGCACGCGCCTACTTTAAAAGTCTCATTTCTGCATGAACTTGGACGCGCAAGCTTTTTTGTTAAAACTGCCTGGACTCAATTTCTTTTAAAATTTCTTTTGTAAAAGTAAAATCAAAACCTGTTTTATCAAGGGTTTCAAAAAGATATTTAAAATTTTCCTCAATCAACTGTTGAGTTTGTTGATAGCTTCCCCCATCAACCATCGTTTTTTTATGATTTTTTTCATCTGAATGCGGGTCTTTTCCTAAAATTTTTGCGTCTTTTGTAAGATTTAAAAGGTCATCTTGCAGTTGAAACGCAAGCCCTAATTTATGACCAGCTTTTTCAAGAAACTCTATAACGTCTGTCTTTAAACCAAGAGACAAGGCAGGTAAAGCAAAGCAACACGCAAACACGTCCCCCGTTTTTTTTAAGTTAATATAGTCCAGCTCACAAGCTGTTGGCATTTTATCAAAAGACAAAACATCCAAAAACTCTCCGTAAAATGTGCCATTTAGACCGATTTTACTAAAAAAGTACTTACACAAAGCAATTGAATTTTGCAAAGAGTTACTTGATTCAAGTAAAAAACCACTGCCAAGAATAAGCATACAAAAACTTGATAAAATAGCCGTTGCTTCCCCAAATTTTTTATGAGTTGCAGGTTTTCCGTGCCTAAGATCATCGTTATCAAGAGCTGGCAAGTCATCAATAACCAAGCTCATTTGATGAAAAATTTCTATGGCAAGAGCAATTTTATAAGCATTTTTCTCATCAAGATCTAGGTCTTTAGAAACACTAAGAGTCAAAAGCGC
Organism: Alphaproteobacteria bacterium; assembly: GCA_035291245.1. Lineage (GTDB taxonomy): Bacteria > Pseudomonadota > Alphaproteobacteria > Paracaedibacterales > DATDSS01 > DATDSS01. The sequence continues at coordinate 2,217 of DATDSS010000068.1, forward strand.
TCGAAATCTTTTCCCGCCTTGAAGCGCATAACTTATGGCTTGCCCTAACCCATGAGAAGGCAGGGATTTGCAAAAATTATGCACAAAGGCTTCAAACTTTTCTTTTTCTTGAGTCATTTTTCAGATTTTACGCACAAAAATTCGTTCTGTTTTCAGTATAACCACAAAGTCCTTAAAAAAATATTGACATTTATAAAAAAAGAGCTTAAACATAAAGAATGTTGACGCGGGATAGAGCAGCTTGGTAGCTCGTCAGGCTCATAACCTGAAGGTCGTTGGTTCAAATCCAGCTCCCGCAACCAATTTTCAAAAAATTTCTAGTTTTTTAACGGATAAATTCCAGTGTTGAAGAACCATCTTTTTTAAATACTAAGAGTGGTTGCTCTCCAATTCTCAAGAAATCTGAATTAGCTTATTTAGTTTTTATCTGTTTCTTGTTTCCAAACTTTTTCATATTTCTTAAGAAACCACGGGCTGGCATCATGATGAGATGTACAGTCTTTTGCAGCATCTAGCGCAGTTTTTCCATTGTTATCAGTAGCCTCGGCAGATGAAAAATAATATGAAAACCCAGACTTTTTACCCAAGATATTTTTTTATTGGAGGTTGCCGTGTTAAAAAAAGAACCACAACCACCAAAAAAGGTGATATAAATTAAATTGTGGGATTGAATTTTTCTTACGACGATGCCATATATTGGAGTGATTAGTAAAAATTATATCGCTCTTGAGGTTTTTAACACTTTTATAAATTATTAGGGAAATATGAAGCCAGATAGTTTAACACGCGCCTTTCAAAGCTCGTTAAGTTTTCGCCCTCCACGCACCATCGTACTTGTTGGGCTTATGGGTGCTGGTAAGACAAGCATTGGTCGTCGTCTTGCAAAGCGCTTAGAATTAGAATTTTTTGACTCCGATCACGAAGTAGAAGCAGCCGCAGGTTGCCCAATCAAAGAGATTTTAAATGTCTATGGAGAAGACGCTTTCCGCAAGGGAGAACAAAAAGTTATTACACGCCTTTTAGAACAGCCCGTACATGTACTTGCAACAGGTGGGGGATCTTTTATGAGCGAACAAACACGTTCACATATAAAAGAACGTGCCATTTCTGTTTGGTTAAAAGCTGATCTTGATACGTTGGTCGCTCGTGTTTCAAGGCGTACAGACCGCCCTCTTTTAGAAGGTGGCAATCAACGTGAAATACTTGAACAATTAATCGAAGAGTATTATCCGGTTTATTCCTTTGCAGATATTGCTATAGATACATTTGACGAACCAACAGGTGCAACCGTTGATCGTGTTGTATTTGGGCTTACTGAACATATTCGTGAGAAGTTTCCAACTGAGTATGTTTTAAAGTCTCTGTAATTTACAGAATTTAAGTGATTTAAGAATTAAAAAGAAGGAAGAACGATTATGATATTTAAAAAGCTAACTTTGTTGTCAATTTTTAGTTCTATCGCTTCTTCCGTTCCTTTTGCGCAAGTTTCTTTACCCGATACTACAAATACTAGCTCTGATGTGGCCTCTCATCATGAGGAAGTCACTAAAAAAGAGGACGCTCTTCTTGATAAAGAGCTCCTAAAATTGGCGGAAAAAGAAAAAAAAGAGCAAAGTAAGTATAAAGATGCCCCTCAAACGTCAGCCCTTCAGACAAATTCTCCCGTTATTCTTTCCTCGCCTTTTTCATCAAATCCTTCTCAAGGGGGCCCTAGTGTCAGAAAAAGAAAGAAAAAGAAAGCCGAATTCGAAGAAAAAACATTAGTCGTCGTCCCCCCAGAAGCGGTTCCTTCTAAGCTGAAGCAAAAAGTTGAAGTTCTAGATGAGCGTAGTAAACCAAAAAAATCTAAAAAAATAGAGGACGACTTGCCTCAATGAGCGTTATACTCACGATACTGTTTATTCTTACGTTAATTTTTATCTCTTCGTATTGTTCTGCTAATGAAACAGCAATGACAGCTGCTTCCAAAGCAAAATTACATCAATTAGCAAAAGAAGGCAGCCCACAGGCCAAAATCGTTAAAAAACTTCAAGAAGATACAGGGCTTGTTATTAGCGGTCTTTTGTTAAGCAATACCTTATTTAATACGTTTGCTGCTATTTTAACGGATAATTTGTTTTCTGATATTTTTGGAGATTTAGGTTTTTTTAAAGGACTCTTATTATCATTTGGAGTTGGTGCAATTTTAGTTTTGTATGCAGAAATTTCTCCTAAAATTATCGCAATTCATAACCCAGAAAAAATTCTTTTAAGATCTTCTTCAATTTTATACATGTATTGTAAATTGGTAAAACCCTTAACACTTGCCCTTAATGCTATTGCCCGCTATGGTTTAAGGCTGGTTGGGTTCAAAGTTCGCTTAGATGTTTCACCTCACACAAGCGTTGAAGAACTAAAGGGCGTTATTGATTTACACCAAGGCCCTGGTCAAGATGTCTTGCATGAACGAGCCATGCTTAAAAGCATCTTGGATTTAGGAAGCGTCCAACTAAATGATATTATGATCCATAGAAAAAATGTTTCTATGATTTGCGCAGATGAACCGACCTCTATTATAGTTGATCAAATTCTTTCAAGTCCTTTTACACGTATTCCTTTGTGGAAACAAGATCAAGATAATATCGTAGGTGTTGTAAACTCAAAAGCTCTTTTAAGGGCGGTACACTCTCATAAAGGGAACTTGGACGAGCTTAATATTTTAAGTATCGCCACAAAACCTTGGTTTGTTCCAGACAGCACGGATTTACTCGATCAGCTAAGAGCCTTTAGAGAACGTCGAGAGCATTTGGCATTA